>JBPCTA010000126.1:0-4790 GCA_051006595.1 Pirellulales bacterium | reverse complement strand
GTTATCCGACGCTCTCCATCGATGGCATCACGATCAGACTCCATCCCAACACGCGGGCCGTGCTCGCCCGCGACGACTCTGGAGCGCCGAGGTTGGAGGTCGTGTTTGGCCGTGCGGTGGTGAGCGGCGCAGCGGCCGATGCCGCGGTGGGGGTGATCGCGGGCGGACTCTGCGGGGAGCTCTCGGGCGTGCTCGGGCAGCCGGCGGGCATCGAGGTGGCGCTCGAGCGAGCGGCCGGCGAACCGCCGCACCGGTGGGCGGCGGTGCACGCTGGATCGGCGGAGAAGGTCTGGCGGCAGACGACCTCCGCCGGCGCGGCGGCCGATGAACTCCTCGGCGGGATTGCCCCCGAATCGGTTGTCGCGGCACGGACGACGCTCACCTGGTTCGACCGCGATCCTGGCGGCGCCGTCGTCGGACCGCCTGCTCTCGAACCGGCATGGATACGGACCAAGGCCACCGCCGACCGCACGCAGCAGGCGGCGGTCCGTGGACTGGCCGCCGCGGTCGCGGCAACGGACGACAACGGCGTGGAGCAGCAGCTCCACGCGATGGCGGCCGGCTCACGGGCCGAGAATCGGATGATCGCGGCCGCTACGCTCGCGCTGGTGGGCGATTATGCTCCGCTGGTAGCGGTGCTCTGCGACGACGCGGAGGGGGACAGGCTCAACGAGAGCCAGTGGACCATGCTCGAGGCCATGACGGTGCCACTGGCGATTGCCCGCGGCGACAACGCGATGGCGAAACTCGGCGAGGCCTTTCGCACGCATGGTCCGGCTGGCAAGGGGGATGTGCTCCTGACGCTGGCGCGGGGCTTCAGCGACCAGGACCTCGCCGCGGGCGGCGATCGGTTTCTGGTGGACTCGCTCGACGACGGTAGTTTGGCGGTGCGCCGCTATGCCAGCCATCGGCTGATCGAGATCGTGCAGCCCGACGAGCGTCATCGAACCGACTATCGTGCCGACCGCCCCGCCGGCCTGCGACGCGACGGGATCGCGTGGTGGCGGGCACAGCTCGAGCAGGGTCGCATTCGGCGTGGTCCTCTGCCCGCAGAGTCCACCCCACCGGCAGCGTCGGCTGCCGGGCAGCGCGACGACGAGTGAGTTTCGCTCCCCACCCGGGGTTTCCGTGGTCTGAATTGCTGCGGCGGCAACACGGGTGATATGCTCGGACGCAGCGGTTCGCAGAGCCCCACAGAGCCCCTGGGAACCCCGGCATCCGCCACACCGTCACCACGTCATCCTCGTTTTGGGAGTTACCGGGTGCAGATCAAAGTTTCGGCACGGCATGGCCAACTGAGCCCCGCCTCGCAGTCCAAGATCGAGTCCAAGACCACGCGGCTCACCCGGTATTTTGACCGGCTCACCGCCCTCAACGTGACCGTGGATCTGCAAAACACCTCCCTGCCGGCGGTCGAGATCGTGGCCTCGTCGGAGCACTTTCACGAGCTCGTCAGCCACGATGTGTCGCCGCATCTCTGGCGGAGCGTCGATGGGGCCGTGCAGAAGATGGAGCAGCAACTCCGCAAGCACAAGGAAAAGGTCCGGGATCACAAGCACGTGCAATCGAGCCGGCGGTCCTGAGTCGAGTTGTTCGAGCGGCCGGTGGGCCACATTTCGCATTCTTTTAGAGAGACGGCATCACAGTCATGAAGTTCTCGGATTTCGTCGCCACCGAAGCGATCAGGTCGCACGTGCAGGCAGACACCAAGGAGGGCGTGATCCGGGAGATGGCCCAGTCGCTCGTCGATGCGGGGAAGATTGCCGCTGGCGATCTGGAGGGCATCGTCAAGGCGATCATGAAACGGGAAGACCTCGGCAGCACCGGCATCGGGCGGGGTGTGGCCGTGCCGCACACGAAGCATCCGAGCGTCAACCGCCTGGTGGGCACGGTGGCCGTGAGCCGTGACGGCATCGACTTCCAGAGCCTCGACGGCGATCCCGTGCAGTTGTTCTTCCTGCTCGTGTCGCCCCCCGATCGCCCGGGCGATCATCTGCGGGCGCTCGAGAACATTTCGCGGCAGTTGCGAGATGATTCCTTCTGCCGGCTCCTCAAGGCCGCGAAGGAACCGATCGACATCCAGACGCTTCTTGAAGAAGCCGACAGCCATGGGGTGGTGTCCTGACATGACCGCCGAGAGTAGGGAATCCGTTCGCGATGCCGCCCCCGGCGGTTTCCAGAGGGAAACCGTGTCGCGGGAGGTGGTCGTGATCAACGCGCAGGGCCTGCATGCCCGCCCTGCCGACCTGCTGGCTCGCGAGGCGCGGAAGTGGCAGTCGCGGATCGAACTGATCAACGACTCACAGCGCGTGGATGGCAAGAGCATCCTCGACGTGCTGACGCTCGCCGCCGAGGCCGGCACCCGGCTGGTGGTTGAGGCGACCGGGCCCGATGCCCGGCAGGCGCTCGAGGCCATCGGCAGCCTCTTCGAGAGCCGATTCAACGAACACGACAGCGAACAGGAATCCTGACCGGAGCGAACGCTCCACGGGGCCATCACGCTCCGCGATCGCTCCAGATCCAGCTACGAACCGACCCGAATCCACCACAGAACTCAACTCCAGAACTCAACCGAAGGAGCCGCAGCGAACTGCCAGGCGCGAACCCCCGGGATCCTGATCGCCTTCCGTGCGACACGGAACGAGCGATCTCCCGTGCCGGTGTTCCGCTGCCGGCGGGACCACTGCGCCCCATGCTGAAACTCCAGGGCATCGCCGTTTCACCCGGCGTCACGATCGGCGAGGCGCTCGTCCTCGACAGCGAGGGCTTCCGCATCCCGCGGCGGTTCGTCGAGCGGAGCGCCGTCGACACCGAGCTCGCCCGCCTTGCCCATGCCGTCGCCGAGACCACCCGTGAGGTGGAGCGGAATCGCGACGCCATCCGCGCCGAGCTGGGGCAGCAGTATGCGGCCATCTTCGAGGCCCACCTCGCGATGCTGCACGATCCGAAGCTGCAGGAGGAGCTCACCAGCGCCGTTCGCGACAAGAACTGGTGGCCGGAATACGCCGTCAGCCGCACGCTCCGCCGGTATGCGAAGGCTTTCCAGAACCTCGACAACCACATCGCCCAGCGGGCGCACGACATCTACGACATCGAGAAGAGCCTGCTGCGAAACCTGCTCGGGCAGCGGCGGGAAACCCTCGCGGCGATCTCGCAGCCGGTGATCGTGCTGGCCCACAATCTCACGCCGAGCGAGACGGCGAATCTCGACCGGCGGCTCGTGAAGGGCTTTGCCACCGAACTCGGCGGGCCCGGCAGCCACACCGCCATCGTCGCCGAGGGGCTCGAGATCCCAGCCGTGGTGGGCGTGGGTCCATTCCTGGCCGATGTGTCGGGGGGCGAGCCTGTCATCCTCGACGGCAATCAGGGCGTGATCATCCTTCAGCCCGACGAGGAGACGATCGCGCAGTATCGCCTCGAGGAGGAGGCCGCCCGCACCGTCGCGGCCCGTCTCGACGGCCTCCGCGACCTGCCCGCCGAGACGACCGACGGCGTTCGCGTGCAGATCATGGGCAACATCGAGTTTCCGAGCGAAGTCGAGCAGTGCATCAGTCGCGGCTGCGACGGCATCGGCCTCTACCGCACCGAGTTTCTCTATCTGACGAGCAAGCGGGAGCCCACCGAAGAGGATCACTACGCCGCCTACAGCGAGGTGGTGAACGCGATGGGCGGCAAGCCGGTCGTGATTCGCACGCTCGACTTGGGCGCCGACAAGATGCTCACGGAATCCACGCCCGAAGAGGAGCGGAATCCCTGCCTCGGGCTGCGGAGCATCCGCCTCTCGCTGCGGCAGCTGCCGATCTTCCGCACGCAGTTGCGGGCGATCCTGCGGGCCAGCGCCCTGGGCGACGTCCGGGTGATGTTTCCGCTGATCTCCACGATCGTCGAACTGCGGCAGGCCCGGATGGTGCTCGCCGACGTCATGGAGGATCTCGCCGAACACGGCATCGCTTTCAACCCGAAGATGCCGGTGGGGATGATGGTCGAGACGCCGGCCGCGGTGATGATGCTCGATGCGTTCATCAAGGAGGTTGATTTCGTCTCGATCGGCACCAACGACCTGATCCAGTACACGCTGGCGGTCGATCGAAGCAACAAGGAAGTGGCGGATCTGTACAACGCCTGCGATCCGGCGGTGCTGCGGCTGTTGCGCCGCTCGCTGGACGTGGCGCGCGAGGCCGGCGTTCCGGCCAACGTGTGCGGTCAGATGAGCGGCAGCGTGATGTTCACGCAGCTGCTTCTGGGACTGGGGCTGCGGCAACTGAGTGTGCCGGCAAGCGCCGTTCCGGAGGTGAAGCAGGCGTGCCGAAGCGTTTCGGTCGCCGATTGCCGCCTGATCGCCGACAAGGCGCTGACGATGCACGGTGCGCAGGAGGTCAAGGCCTACCTGCGCGACCAGGTGCGTCGTCTGCTCGCCCAGACGGTGGCCTGAGAGCCACACCGCCCGGGGGCATCCCGCGGCGTATCACAACGAAGGGAAAGCCAGATGAAGCAAGAGATGCTGATCAACGTGTCGCAGCCGGAGGAATGCCGGATCGCGATCATGGAAGACGGCGTGCTGGAGGAGCTCTACGTGGAGCGAACCAGTCAGGACAACCTCGTCGGAAACATCTACAAAGGACGGATCGTCAACATCGAGCCGTCGATCCAGGCGGCGTTCGTCGATTTCGGCGTGGGCCGCAACGGGTTTCTCCACATCAGCGACGTGGAGCCGCAGTATTACCGGCAGGGGGGGCTCGACCCCGACAAGGCCTTCGACCTGGTCGATCCCGCGGGCCGCACGGCCGAGG
>JBPCTA010000125.1:0-6878 GCA_051006595.1 Pirellulales bacterium | reverse complement strand
GGCCATGGCGCGTCCCCGATTCCGAGGCATTGTGCCTCCGCTGGCCACCCCGCTCCTCGACCGCGACACGCTCGATGTGGGCGGGCTCGAGCGGCTCATCGAGCATGTCCTCGCCGGCGGCGTGCACGGCCTGTTCGTTCTCGGCACCACTGGGGAAGGCCCGATGCTCACCCAGGCGGTACGCCGCGCCGTGGTCGAGAAAACGCTCCAGCAGGTGGGCTCGCGGGTGCCCGTGCTCGTCGGCATTACCGACACGGTGCTGGCCGACAGCCTCGCCCTCGCGGCATTTGCCGCCGATCAGGGGGCCGCGGCGGTGGTGGCTGCGCCTCCGTATTACTTTCCGGCCGGTCAGGAACCGCTGGAACGCTGGGCCCGGGCGGTTGCGGGGCGTGTGCCGCTGCCACTCGTGCTCTACAACATGCCTGAGATGGTCAAGGTGGTGCTCGCGGTCGACACCGTCCGCCGCCTCGCCGATCTGCCTGGCATCGTCGGCATCAAGGACTCTGGCGGCGATCTCGCGGTGTTTGCCGGATACGCCGGCGTGGTCCGCGACGTGCGGCCCGACTGGTCGCTCCTCATCGGGCCGGAGGAGATGCTGCCCGAGGCCCACGCCCTCGGCGGTCACGGCGGCGTCTGCGGCGGGGCCAACGTCGCTCCCGGCGTGTTCGTCGGCCTGCAGGCGGCCCTCCAGGCGGGGGACGGGCCGCGGACCACGGCGCTCATGCAGCGGGTTCGCACGATCAGTCGCCTCTACGGCGTGAGCACCCAGCCCGGCCGGGTGATCGTGGGCGTGAAGGCCGCGCTCCGCGACATCGGCATCTGCGACGACATCGCCGCCGGCTGGTTCGAACGGCTCGATGCCGAGCAGCGGGTCCGGATCGCGGAGATCGTGGCCGCGATCACCGCTGCCTAGCCGCCGCCGGCGGCGTCATCAACCGCACACCCCGGTCGTCGGCAACGACCCGACGGCCGTCGCGATCCTCGAGGCTGCCGGCGTCGGCTGCCGCATCGCCGGCGCCGACTGCTGCATCGCCGGCAACCGGCTGCATGGCGACGATCGCCGCTCCCACCTCGGGATCGAGCGGACCGACCGCTGCGAGCGAGCCGCCTCCGAGCAGCACGGCCACGGGATCGGAGCCTTCACTCGAGCAGATCACCGCCTTCTCGGGATGGGCCAGCCGCAGCTCCCGCACCTGCCGGGCCGTCTGCCCGGCCGACCGGCCCTTCGATCCCTTCCAGGCCCGCAGCTGCTGCCGCGGTGCGAGTCGCTCGCCTCCAGCCGGCGCATAGGGCGTGCCGTCGGCTGTGTACCACCAATATTTCACGTCGATGACATCGACCTCCGCCGCCAACGGAGCGTCGGCCAGGATCGCGTTCTGCACGTCTCTCGTGCAGCTCAGCGCCACGAGCACGCGTCGGCCCGTCTCTCGCCGCCAGTCGCGAATCGTCTCCAGCCAGAACCGGACGAACGCCTCGGGGCCGGTGTATTCCTCGCCCACCGTGACGATCACGTTGCCCGACTCGGAAAGCACGTCGAGGCAGTGGCGGATGTAGGCCACGTGCAGGCCACGCCGCACGGGATGCGTGACGTCGTAGAACGGCTCGGCCATGTCGATCCGGCCGCCGGGCGGGAAGGGGGGTGGCTCGGGGAATCCGGTCGCCTGCAGGCAGTTCGCCGGTCGCCAGGGAAAGTCGGCCCAGTGTGCCGCCGACTCCAGGATGTTGTGCTGAAAATACAGGTGGGCGATGAGCACCAGTCCGTGCCGCTCGCACTCGTCCGCGCATGACTGCAGCCGAGCGAAATACCAGGGATTGAAGCGCGCGAGGTCATACTTCGAGAGCCCGTCCCAGGCGGTGCCCACGCCGCTCCGGGCCCAGGGCTGCTCCTCGAACGGCGGCCAGACCTCGGTGGTGATGCGGCGGAAGGTCTGGTGGTCGTCGCGTCGACGGTCGTACCACAGCCCCCAGTGGTGCTCGATCACCCGGCGGCCCTCCGCGTCGAGCCGAGTGGCGAGCGCGGCAAGGTCGGTCGTGTAGGGGAAGCCCTCCCGGCCCGGTACGAAGCGGGTGATCGAGGGCTGAAACTCCTCCGCCCGCGCGGGCAGCATGTGCCCCTTCCACCACGGGGGCACGAGCCGCTGCCCGGTGACGATGCGACCGTCGATCGTCAGCCAGCCGTTTTCGAGCACGAGCGGATGCGACGCCACGGGCCGCGTCGCCGCCGCAGGACGAGGCAGATGCGCGAGGCGGATCGCCTCGACCACGCGCTCGGGCTCGCGATGGGCGACGGCCGGCTCCGGCTCGCTTCCGAGCCGCTCCCGAAGCTGCGCGTCGTAGAGGCTCTTCGGCTCGACCGACTTATCGAGCTGCTTCCAGGAGCCGTCGCCCACCACCTCGCCCCGCGGCCCGACCGCCCAGTTGGCGGCCGTCGGCGGCATCCGGCACTCGATGATGCCCGCCGTGCAGCCCCACGCGGTGCCGTTCGCCGATGCCCAGCCGACCCCCTGGTCGGCGATCTCGCGATTCGTGAGCGCGAGCCGGCCGCCGTCGATCTCGACGTGGTCGTAGAGCACGCCGGTCGCCCAGCTGCCGAGCGGCCCGCTATCGCCATGGGATCTCCGCGCCACGCAACGCACGAACGCATTTGGCCCCGGCGCCAGATGACCCACGCCAAAATCCTCGCGACCCTCCTCGGCCGCACAGTCGCGAACGAGCACCTGCCCACCGCCGACGAAGAACGTCCGCCGCCGCCCGCCGCCGATCTCCGATCGCGGAGCCCGTGACGCGCACCGCTCCACCGTCACCCGCGTCGCCGTAGCGATCACGTTCACCTCCGATCGCGCGAAGCCAGTGAATCCGCAGTCGCGTACCCAGGCGTCACGGATGTTCGCCAGACTGACGCCGTCCCAGGCGTGGTCTTCGTCGGCCGGGAGTTCCTTGTTGCAGGCCGATTCGAGGCCAAGCCGTTCCACGCCCACGTGGTCAATTCGCGTGGGCCAGTCGAGCCGACGCACGATCGCCGGCGCGACCTCCGCATCCAGCGCCATCGGCAGCGGCACGTCGATGGTGATCGCATCCCCGTTGACCGCGGTGATCTCCCGCTCCCAGGCGATGTCGAGCGTGCCGGCCTTCCAGTCGAGCCACGAGCCGCCTCCCCGCGATGGAAAGCGATCCATGCCGACCGCCGCGATCCAGGCCTTCGTGCTCGGATGCTCGATCCGTACCCGATCACCCGCCGCGAAGCCGTGGCCAGGCTCGAGTGTCAACTGCGAGGCTCCGCAGGGCACATACCCCTCGACGATGCCGACCCGGCGCATCGTTTCGGTGAACGCCGGTTCGCTGCCGCCGCAGACCGCGATCAGGGCACGGCGATCCCGGCCCGTCGCCACGAGCACGCTGCCCTCATCGCGTTCGGCACCGCGGCCCCGCAGCACGACGCCGCCGACTGCCAGACGTATCTGACCGCCGATCTCGTAGACGCCCGCCTCGAGGAGCACCGCGCCTCGGAATCCCGCCTCATCGGCCGGCAGCGTCGCCACCTGGTCGATCGCCCGCTGGATCGCTGCCGTGTCGTCACCCTCGACCGGGGCGACGATCACCTTCGCCGGCACGAGCGGAGGCTCGACGCCGCCCCCCCTGTAGCCGGCATGCGAGTAATCGGGCATCCGATCGCCCCGGGGACCGCTCTCGTAGACGAGCCTTCCCTCAGGTCCGGCATGCACATACCGCTTCGAGAAATCGCCGGCGGTCGCCAGTGACGCCCATGATGCGAGCACCACGAGCACGACATCACGCGGACTCATGTTCCACCGTTGGTCGAGGTGGCGAGGTGGTCGAGATAGCGTTCGAGGTTCGTCAGGTCGGAGCCCTCGCGAATCGCGTTGCCGTCGGCGGCGTTCGCAGGGTCGAGACGCTCGGCCTTTTCCCACGCATCCGACATGCCGTCACCGTCGGTGTCGGCCGGCGCGGGACCCGATTTCAGTGTGGGCCAGCCGCCCACGTCGGCCTGGGTGTCGATGATCCCCGGCAGGCCGCCGCGGCTGCCTTTCACGGAGAACGACCGGTCAGCGACCTCGCGGACGATCCGGCGGTCGTGCGCGTCGAGCCTTGGCCGGTTGGCTCCCACGTCGGCCATCACGTTCGCATAGGCCTGGTCGGCGGTGTGCTCGGTGATCAGCGACTCACAGAAGGGCGTCGCGAGCTTGATCAGCGGAACGGCGTCGGCCGCGACCACCACGCCGCCGTTCGCCCAGTTGTCGGCGTCATACTGCGGACGATCTACCATCCGATTGCCGGCGATGAAATTCTGCTGCGGATCGGCCGGCGAGCCCGTGTCGGGCTTCACGAGATGAAACACGCGGGTGGCGGGCCCCGGAACGTAGTAGTTGCCCACGAAGGTGAGGGCCTTCACGCCCCCGTCGGTCGTGCGGCTTTCCCAGTTGTAGACCACGTTGTTGCGGATATCGAGCCGGCCGGCGAACTTGCCGCCACGGCTCAAGCCCCCGGCGAGGCTCCAGTTGCGGCCCGCGCAATGGGCCAGCAGATTGTGATGAAAGCTGCCGACGTCGCCCGAGATGCTCCCCGCGAAGGAGTGCCCCTTGCCGGGCTGATACTTCCGGTGGTTGGCGATGTTGAGCGCCTCGGTCACGAGGCAGCGCTGCACCGTGATGTTCTTGCCGCCGCGGGAACTCACCCCCTCGTCAATCGACCAGCTCACCGAGCAGTGGTCGATAATCGAGTGGTCGCAGCTCGCCAGGCCGGTGCCGTCCTGCGTCTCGCCCGACTCGTCGCCCACGCGGATCCGCACGTGGCGGATCACCACGTCGTGGGCCCCGAGGCAGCCGAAGGTGGAACCGCGCACGCAGATGCCGTCGCCCGGCGCGGTCTGGCCGGCGATGGTCACATACGGGTTGCGAACGATGAGTTTGCTCTTCAGAGGAATCGTGCCACCGACGCGGAACACGATGGTCCGCGGCCCCTCGGCGTCGATCGCCTCCCGCAGCGAACCTGGCCCCGAGTCGTCAAGATTCAGCACGGCGATCACGCGGCCGCCGCGGCCGCCAGCGGCCAGCCGACCGTGCCCCTCGGCCATCGCGAACGCCGGCACGCCGACGCGAAACCTCCAGATGGGGCCGGCCGCGACCCGACCTTCGCGATCGACGGTGTCGACCCGCCAAAACCAGTCGAGGTTTGGATTCCCCACCTCGCGACGGGCGGCACGATTCGCCCGCGTTGCCTTGATCTCGTTCGCCTTCGTGCGGCCCAGGTGCTCGCGATCCCCGGGCTTCGCCCCTTCCACGGTGGCGCGGTCGGTGCCGAGATACACGTCGCACTCAACCGTCGATGCAGGCACGAGCCAGCGGAGCAGGGGTGTCTCCGCAGCGTGCTCGTCGCCGTCGACGGGTGCGGGCCGGCGTGCCTGGGGCCGCGGGTCGGGGCCGTCGATCACGAGGCCGTTGACGAAGATGCCGCGGACGACCTGCGGGCCCGACCCGCCGCCGGCCACAGGCGAAAAACGCACCGTCACGGGCTCATCGGCTGCAACGTCGAACTCGGTGAACACCACCGCCGCCTCGTCGTCGTGCTCCACCCGATGCGCGGGCCTGACTCCCTTCGCCACGTCACGGCCATCGACGGCAACGTCGAACGCCACCGCTGGCTCCTGCGACCAGGCCGAATGCCACGACCCGAACGTGTGTCGGCCGACAGGAAGGCCTTCGATCACGATTTCGAGGGCGGCGCCATCGCCCGGCACCAGGCTCGCGCCATCGGAGGCGAGCGTGGCCTCGAAATCCAATCCCCGCTTCCACCAGTCACTCGCGATCGTCGCCCCGTCGCCCACGGCCCGCAGCGTCAACCGCACGTCGCCGAAGGTTCCGCTTACGGTGGTCGCCTGGGCCTGCCCCATCGGAATCCGCCAGTCGGTCCAGTCACGCGTGCGGACATCGTTGCGGCCGTTGTCGCCGTTGAGTTCGATGCGGAGGGGGGCGGCCGACGCGGGCAGGGCGGCAGCCACGACGACGACCAGGAGGAGGACGCAGGCCGGGAACGTTTTCATGGGAGTTGTGCCGGGTCGATCACGACGTGCGCGATCGCTTCACGGTTCCAGGTGTAGGTGACGTGGACGAGGCCATCGAACGATTGAATCACGGCGGGATAGGAAAACGAGCCCGCCATCGTCTCGAGGGCGACGACGGGGGTCCACGTGGTGCCGTCGCGGGAAATCGCCACGTCGAGCGGCGTGCGGGCGGCGGACTTCGTGTGGTTGTAGACGATCAAGTGCCGGCCGTCGGCGAGCGTCACGGCGTCGGTGCCCGAACTCGGAATCGGCAGCGACCCAAACCGCAGCGTGCCCCACGTGAGCCCACCGTCGCCGCTCTCCACCTCGAAGATCCGCCCCTGCTTGGTGCGGCCCACGGCGAGGAGCCTGCCGTTGCCGAGATCGAGGAGCGACGGCTGGATCGCGTCGATCAGGTCTTCATTCGCCACGCCCTCGGGCCGCGGCTCGCTCTTCGTGCCCGGGGCGATGTTCACGGACCTCCCGGCCACGAACGTCCGACCGCCGTCTTCCGACCGCTCGAAGTGCACTCGCCAGCCATCGTGCTCGGTGCTCGCGCCCGACACCACGGTTCCATCACGAAGCACGAGCGGCTTGTTCTTGATCGGGCCGATCACGCCGTGAGGCAGCCGCCGAACCTCGCCCCAGGTCGCGCCGCCGTCGCCGCTTTCGCAGGCCACGCCCCACCAATCGCGCGGTGTCGGGCCGATCTTGGCATAGAGAAAGAGCGGACCGTCGGGCCGCCCCTTGAAGAGCACCGGATTCCAGCAGGGCTCACGATGGCCGCCCGACTCCGAGCCCGTGATCACCATCGTGGGAT
>JBPCTA010000124.1:0-3651 GCA_051006595.1 Pirellulales bacterium | reverse complement strand
GTGAACTCCTGGGCAAACTCGGCGAGGTACGAGACCAGTTTGTCGAGCGAATCATTGGCCGGATTGACCGCCCAGACGATTTCATCGAGCGACTGGGCCAGGCCGTTCGTCGCGGAGAAGATTCGACGAAACATCGCCCGTGAGGCGTCGTTGTCCTGTCCCTGCTCCACCGCCATCGCCGACAGATGGGCGACGTGCGTGAGCCCGGCCCCAAGATCGTCGTGGATGTCGCGGGCGATCCGCTCCCGTTCCCGCTGGAGCGCCAGTTCACGAGTGAGTTTGCGGCGATATCGCCGGCGGAGCAGGCCCCACGAGGCGGCGGCCACTGCGGCGGCGGCGGCGGCCCCACTGGCGACGACAAACGCCGGCCGCTGCCAGAAGAGAGTCTCAACGCCCAGGGTCACGGCCGTCGACTGCTCGGCATATTTGCCGTCGATGCCCGCCCGCACCTCGAACCTGCGACGGCCCGCCGGAAGACTGCGGAGGATGACACGCCGATCGCGGCCCACCGTCGTCCAATCGTCGAGCGTGGTGGCCGCGGCGGGATCGAGGGATGCGGGAGCCACGCGGTAGCGAAATCGCACCGCTTCCGGCGCCGAGAGATGGATGGCGGTGTACCGCACCGTCACCGCCGACGCATCTGCCGGCACGTCGATGTCGGCCCGCGGGGCCACGGTCGTCTGCGAGCCGGCTGGGCTGTTGACGGTCACGCTCTCGATGATGGCCAGCGGCGGCGTCGGCCGCGTCAGGATCGCGTCGGCGTCGAGCATCACGAGCCCGATGGATGTCGGAAAGCAGGCGCCCCCAGCCAGGCCGGCCTGCGTGGGTGGAGCCTTGTTGATCCTGCCCGTGCAGTTGACGTGGGCGAGCGGTCCGTCGGGATCCAGCCGGCGAAACAACACCTTCGGCTTTGCGGAGTTCGTGGACTCAAGTCTCGAGAGATCGCAGGCGAACAGCCCGTCCCGCGTGCCCAGCCAGAGCACGCCCGACGCCGTGTCCTCAATTTGCGTGATGGCCACGTCGGGCAGGCCGTTCTGCACGTCGAACACGGTCGGCGGGTCGTCGGAGATCCTCATGACCCGCCCGTCACCGCCTGCCCAAAGACCTCCTTCGCGATCGCGATGGATCGCCCAGATCGACCCCCGCGGCAGGCCCGAGTCTTCGAAGGAGCGAATGAGCACGCCGTCGCCGTCGAGGTGGGCGATCCAGTCGTCCTGCCGTCCGATCCAGAAGGTGCCGTCGCTGTCGGCGAGAATGTCCTCGACGACCCGCACGTTCGTGTTGGGCGCCGGCGCCGGGCGGGGCGTCGTCGTGCCTTGATCGAGAAAGAACAGCCCCGCGCCGCTCCCGATCCACAGCCGCCGCGCGGGATCGCCGGCCAGCACGGGGATGACCGCCATCCGGCGACCGTCGGTGGCGTAGCTGATGAGGTCGAGTTGGTCCCCAGGCCTTCCATGCCACAGGGCTGCGCCGTCCGTGCCGAGCCAGACATTGCCGTCATGATCAACGAGGATTGACTCGAATCGGAGTCCGCCGTTCTCTCCTGAAAACCGCACTGTCTCGAATGCTCCAGCCGCCGCGCGGATGACTCCCCCCTGCTCCGCCGTGGCCCAGACGGTGCCGTCTTCTGCGATCCAGGCGGCCCGCACGCCAGGGCCGCGGTCGTTGGCCCGGATGACCCGCACGCCCTTGGTGCGCCGCCGCAACCGCACCAACCCGGCGTCGGTGCCCGCCCAGATGTTGCCCTCGTCGTCCTCGGCGAGCGCGTTGGTCGATACGTTCACCGGCGCCTTGCCGTTCTCCGTGGTGGCCCATCGGCCATCTCGAAGCTCGCTGATCCCGTGCTCGTCTCCGCGCCACTCGGCTCCGGATCGATCGATCAGCCCGCAGCGATCCGGCTCGTCGGCCACGGACAACTGCTCCGTGACCGGCGTCCCCGGCTCCCAGCCCTGCAGTCCATATCGTCGAAGGTGAGTCGTGGTCGTGATCGAGACCGTGCCATGCTCGTCGATCACGAGCTGCCGGATGATTTCGCCGGGTGACTCGTCGAAGTCAGCACCTGGTGAGCCGATATCGACGAATCGAAACCCGTCGAAGCGGAGCACATGGCGGGATGTTGCCACCCAGAGGTAGCCATCCGCGGCCTCCGCGACGGCGTGCACGACCCGTTCCGGCAGGCCGTCCTCCACGGTCCACTGCCTGATGGAGTAGGCATCGAGGAGGTTTTCCTGCGTCGGGGCCGCCGCGTGGCTCGGTGCCGCGGCCATGCACAGCCACCCTGCCGAGATCGTCAGGAAGGTGATGGGCCCCACGGGCATGGACGGTATTCCCCGATGAAAGAACGGCCTTTCGACCGCTGGAAAGACGCGGGATGACCGCAACCAACCCGCTGCTCATCATCAAGGCCGCAGGTATTCCCCGCAAGCGGTCAGGGCGAAATCGGGATCGTCGGTCGGACGATCGTCCGATTGGCGGCCACCGCAGCCGACGTAGGCTTCAAGTCATGATCGTGAAATCCACCATCTGCGGTGAACCGCTGACCGCGGAACTCGTTCTGGGGCAGCAATCGCCGGTTGTGATCGGCGGCGGAGTGGGGGGTGGATTGAGCATCCAGAACTGGGACCACATGCGGCAACTGCTCACCCTGCGGGCCGAGCAAGGTGAACTGTCTGCGGTCGAACGGCGGATCGCCGACTACCTCGTGGAAAATGCCCATCGGGTGCGTCAGCAGTCGTCACAGCAACTGGCGAACGAACTCGACGTCAGTCAGTCCAGCGTCGTGAAGTTCGCCAAGCGTCTGGGCTTCTTGGGCTACCCCGACATGAAGCTCTCGATCAGTGAGGCGCTCGCCCGCGCCTCCGCACGCAGCGACGCGGTTGCAGCCACGAACGATGATCCCGATACGGCCCGCGCCGAGTCGCTGTCGCGGGGCAAGGCCGCCGCCGACGAAGAGACCCGCTCGCTCAATCCACCCGCGGCCATGGTCGAGGTGGCCCGGCGGATGGCTCTCGCCGACACGCTGTTTGTGGCCGGCGACGGCATCGACGGGCTTGCCGTCCAGAGTTTCGCCCACCGCCTGGCCATGCTCGGGAGGCGATGCCTGCCCTGCCTCCAGCCGGGCACCCTGCGGGCGAGTCTCTCAGCGGCTGGCAAGAGGGACGTGCTGCTCGTCGTCTGCGAACGGCCTGGCGATCCGGAGTGGGTGCGGTGCTGTCGCGACATGCGGACGGCCGGCGGCTGGGCCGTCGTTGTCTCGCGACAGCGATGCGCATCGCTGGCCGCGGCCAGTGATGCGTGCCTCGTGGTCTCGGCGCATTCCCACGAGGGGCATCTCGCCGATCTCGTCTACGAGTCGGCCATGCGGCAGGTGCTCGACGATCTCTTCCTGCGGATCATCGCCCTGGATGCGGATGCGGCTCAGGTATTCGCGGCCAATCGGCGGCGATGCCTTGAGGGGTGATGAAGGCGGTGAACCGCATTCGCCGGCTTCTCCTCGAGCCACGCACCAGTCCAACCCGCGGTCGCTCGGCTTGCGTGCATCATGAACGCACGTCGGAGGATCGCATGATCAGGGGACGGGTTTCTTTTTCACGGTGGTCGTCGCGGTGTTGCCTGAAGCGGCGAGGCTCGCAAACGCCAGACTGACCGGGT
>JBPCTA010000123.1:0-3592 GCA_051006595.1 Pirellulales bacterium | reverse complement strand
AGCGTGCTCAAGGGGATCACCAGCGAGGAGACGGCGAAGCTCGCGGTGCCGGAGCTCGAGAAGCTCTCCCCGATGCTCACCTCGCTCGAGGATGAGGCTGGCAAGCTGCCCGAGGAGGAGAAGTCGGCGTTCTCAGCCTTCATCGGCCAGAACCTCGGCATGCTGTCGAAGGTGATCGACACCGTGATGGCGATCCCCTGCGTCAAGGACCTCCTCGGCCCGGTCGTCGGCCCGATGGTCGAGACGCTGACGAAGATGTCGAAGTAGTCCGCGACGACGGTCGCTTACGACGCTCGAAACTCCGGCCCGGATCGGCCCCGCCGATCCGGGCCGGTTCGTTTTCCGAACGGCGTTTTCCGGTCAGATGATGGCGAGCGGGTCGCGCTTCGCCTCGAGCGTGCCGCGGGTCACGCCCACGCGGTTGGCGGCGTTGAGCGCCGTCCAGACATCGCGGCCGGTGGTGCGGCCGGCGAGCAGGCTGCGATAGGCCTCGATCGCGCCGGCGATCTCCGCGTCAGACTCGTCGAGCAACTCGACGCGGAAGTGCCGCACGCCCCTGGCAAGCATCGCGGGTACGGCCTCGGCACCGCTCTGCGGCACGGCGCTCCAGAGCGTGTTGCGGCAGCCGACATCGGCCGTCAGAGGATGCTCGACACCGATCCGATCGCGGAGCTTGACGATATGATCGTCGCAGGGACGGCCGCAGTTGGTCTTGTTGGTGCCGGGGGAGAGCACGGCGCAAAACACACAGTGCTCCATGTGAAACATCGGCATGTGCTGATGGATGACCACTTCCAGGCGCTCCGGAGCCGTCGCCGCGACCAGCCCCAGCAGCTGCTCTCGATTGCAGTCATACGAGGCCGTCACCCTTTCGCATCCGGCACGTGCGAAGAACCGGGCCGTGAGCTCGTTGGTGACATTGAGTGAGAAATCGCCGATCACGGCGAGGCCCGCCTCCTGGAAAAACCGCAGGCCCGCCCAGTTGCGGACGAGCAGGCCGTCGGGAGCCTGCTTGGCCAGCAGCCGAAAAATGCCCAGTTCGTCGGGCTTCTGAATCCGCGGCGTGGCCAGGTGGATCAGGGCCCCTGCCGCCCGACAGCGTTCGACCGCATCGCCATACTGCCGGATGTCGGCGAAGTCGGCATAGACACGCCGTTCGCCGAGTTCGAGCACCCGCCGCACCTGCTCGAGCGAGCGGACCAGCACGTGCAGCACGGGAAGGCTCGTTGCAAAGCCCGCTCCAGCGGAAGTGGTCTCGCTGGCCCGCGGTCGCCCGCTGAACTTCTGGACGGCAGGAACATGCGCCGCGGCGGCCTCCTCGAGGGCGGACACGAGATCGTGCCGCAGCGTGCCGAGCACGCTGAAAGGCACCATCGGCCCACCGGCAATGTCGCCCGACAATCCGCGGAGTTCGAAGGGCGTGCCGCCGAGGCGACCCAACTGGTCGCGGAGCGTATCGATCGAGAGCGGATGCTTCGTCGCCACCCGGGCAGGCTCCCCCGAGACCACCGCACACTTCGCCCCCGAGGCAGTGGTCGCGGTGACGCGGACGGGCTCGCCGGCGATGACGGTCACGTGCAGATCCACGGGCTGACGTCGCCGGAGTTCGTCACCGGAAAATGTCTTTCGAAGCCGGGATGTCAGCTCCTGATCATCGGTCTTCCAGACGCTCTGGCCAGGCTTGATCCGGGCGAGATCGAAGGCTCCCCGGCCAAACGCGAGTTCCACGCGGCCGGTCGCAATCGATTCGGTCAGCGACCGCCCGCGGTCAAACACCTCGTAGACGCGCCCGCCGGCCGCATCGTCACCGGTCGCGCCGCAGTCGAAGGCCACGCCGTCACCCCGCTTCACGCCTGCCACGAGATCGACCGCGATCCGGTCGCGGCGGACTTCCGCGACCGTCCCGAGCCGCACCCCGCGCTTCGCGCTCGACGTGGCCGGCACGAGCATCTTGTGATCGCAGCCGTGAAGCCAGCCGGGGGAAAACCCGCGGGAGAAGGAGAGCTCCATCTCCTCGACGTCGCGGGGCGTGAACGCGACGGGCTTTCCAGCGACCGCCGTGTCGATCGCCTGCCGGTAATGCCGCGTGATGTTGGCGACATATTCGGGCGTCTTGAGCCGGCCCTCAATCTTGAACGACGCCACGCCCGCCTCGATCAAGTCAGGGGCGAGGGCGTAGGCCGCGAGATCCTGCGGCGAGAGCAGGTAGTTCTGCTGACCGAGGTCGATGTGCTTGCCATCGCAGACGAGGTCGTAGGGGAGCCGGCAGGCCTGGGCGCACTGCCCCCGATTGGCGCTGCGGCCCCCGAGCGATTCGCTCGTCAGGCACTGGCCGGAGTAGGCCACGCACAAGGCCCCGTGTACGAACACCTCGAGCGGCATGGCGGTCTGCCGGCGGATCGCCGTGATCTCGTCGATCGACAGCTCCCGGGCCACGACCACGCGGTCCATGCCCAGTTCCTCCGCCAGCGCGATCGTTTCGGCGCTCGTGAGCGTCATCTGCGTGGAGGCATGCAGCGACAGGTTCGGGGCGAGGTCGCGGATCAAGACCGCCGCACCGACATCCTGCACGAGCACCGCATCGACGCCCGCCGCCGCCACCGCCTCGACGACTCGGGCAAACTCCTGCACTTCGTCGCTGAACACCAGCGTGTTGAGGGTGGCATAGCCCTTGAGTCCGCGGAGATGCAGCATCTGCATCAGCCGGGGAAGGTCGGCCAGCGCGAAGTTGGTCGCCCGGGCGCGGGCGTTGAAGCCGGTCTCGAGGCCAAAGTAGACCGCATCGGCCCCGTTTTCGATCGCGGCGCGGACGCAGTCCCAATCGCCCGCGGGCGCGAGCAGTTCAGGCGCCGGGCGGGTGATCGCGGAGTCGGTCATCAGCCGGCGAGTATAGATCGCCGGGCCGGCACTTTCATTCGTCGTTGCCGCGGATCGTCGCCAGCACGGTGTAGTCCTCGAGCGTGGTCGTGTCGCCCACGGTCTCTTTGCCCGCGGCGATGTCGCGGAGAAGCCGCCGCATGATCTTGCCGCTGCGGGTCTTGGGCAGCGCGGTCGTGAAGTGGATGTCGTCCGGGGCGGCCAGTGCGCCGATCTGGTGGCGGACATGCTTCCGCAGCACATCCTTGAGGGCGTCGTTCGGCTCGCCCGACCGAAGCGTGACGAACACCGCGACCGCCTCCCCCTTCACGTCGTGCGGCCGCCCCACGGCCGCCGCCTCGGCGACCGACGGATGGCTCACCAGCGCGCTTTCGATCTCGATGGTCGAAAGCCGGTGGCCTGCGACGTTGAGCACGTCGTCGATCCGGCCCATGATCCAGTAATAGCCGTCGGCATCCTGGCGGGCATTGTCCCCCGCAAGATACTTCCCCGGCACCTTCGACCAGTAGGTCTCGGCAAACCGGGCCTCGTCGCCCCAGATGCCGCGGAGCATCCCCGGCCAAGGCTGTTGCATCACGAGCCAGCCGCCTACGCCCTGCTCGACCGGCTCGCCCGCCGCGTCGACGATCTGCGGCACCACGCCGGGCAGCGGCAGGGTGCAGCTTCCGGGCTTGGTGGGCGTGCATCCCGGCAGCGGACTCATCATGATCCCGCC
>JBPCTA010000122.1:0-9699 GCA_051006595.1 Pirellulales bacterium | reverse complement strand
AAGCCGGACGGTGGCTTCGACGCCAGCGCCTGCCTAACGCACAATTATCGGGAGTTTTTGAACGGATTTACGGATTGGGTCGAACACGTTGCCGACAGCTACGTGACCCAGGCCTTTCCCCACAAGACGAAGCGGCATGTTCATGGCGTCCGCCCATCCAACATCGCCGGTTTCTTGGACACCATGCACGTCGTCTTCCAGAGGGGAAAGGCAGAGGGCATTGATGCGGTGTATCACCTGATCTTTACGGGTACGGAGCCTGACAAAGCCACCGTGACAATCAGGCAGCAAACCTTGAACGTGCAGCGGGGCCTGATCGGCAGCCCCGACTGCACGATCAAAGCAGACTCCCGAACCTGGCTGGGATTTCTCCGGAAGGAGCGGAGCATCGTCTGGGCGCTCCTGACGGGCCGCGTTCGGGTCCAGGGAGGCCTCAGCCGCTTTCAGGACTTTGGCCGCTGTTTTCCCGGCTGAGTCGCTCCCCATCGGACCGTGTCTCACGATCGACGGAGACCGTCAAGGCCTCCCGCACCCGGTCGGAGTAATGCCGGATCCGAAAAAGTGGCACCCAGCACTTCGTGGAACTGCACGTCGAGGTTGACGGGCAGGCCACCGTTCAAGTTCAAGAGGGCCACGATATCGGCGGCACGGTGCGGAACCTCCTACGGAACTCCCCGCTCCGGATCGCCGAGGCCCGCGGCTGCGCGTACAAAACGCCAATTTATTGTATGCTTTCAGTGATGGCGGTGGAGGAGTCCGCGGCTTCCGTCTGCCGCCCTTCCCCCCGGCGTGCGAGTACGAATCCATGATCTACGGCACCGGATTGCTGGCGGCCTGCCTGCTGCTCGGGCGGCTGGCGGGGCGGTGCCTTGGGCAGACGCTTGGAATCGCAGGCGATGTGGGAGGCGTCGGGGTCGCCATGCTTCTGCTCGTCGCCGCGACCGGCTGGCTGCGGCGGATGGGACGGCTGCCGGCCGCCACGCAGGATGGCATCGGTTTTTGGAGCGGCATCTACATTCCCATCGTGGTGGCGATGGCCGCTTCGCTCGATGTTCGGGCGGCCTTGTCGGGTGGCCTGCTGGCCGCCGTCGCCGGCATCGGCGTGGTGCTGGCGTGCCTGGCCCTCGTACCCCTGCTCACCCGGTTTGGGCCGCGTGATGCGACAGGAACGTGAGTCGCATGTCACTCCTCCTGGAATCGATCACCGCTGCGGAGCCACTGGTCGTGGCATTCGTGGCCGTGGCGTTCGTCATGGCGCTGGCGGAGTTCGCGTCGCGATACGCCACCGGAGGCCGCATCCACGCCTCCGCGATCGCCGTCGTGATGGGTCTCGCTCTGGCGTATCTGGGCGGTGCTGCCACGGGCGGTCACAAGGGCATCGCCGATCTTCCGGGTCTCGCCGGCGTCGCGGTGCTCGGCGGAGCATCGCTTCGCGATCTCGCGATCGTGGCCACGGCGTTTGGCGTTCGCATGGAAGAACTCTTCCGGGCGGGCCTGGCGGGCCTGATAGCGCTCGCCGTGGGCATCACGGCGTCGTTCACGATCGGTGCCGTGCTGGCCGCGGTCTTCGGCTATCGGGATGCAGTCTCGATGACCACGATTGGCGCCGGCGCGGCGACCTACATCGTCGGCCCTGTCACCGGCACGGCCCTCGGGGCCGGCAGCGACGTGCTGGCAATCAGCGTGGCGACCGGGGTGGTGAAGTCGATCGCCTGCATGGTGCTCACGCCCGTGTGCGCGAGGCGGATCGGCCTGGCGAGTCCACGCGCTGCGATGGTGTATGGAGGCCTGCTCGGCACCACCAGCGGCGTGGCCGCGGGCCTGGCCGCCGTCGATGCCAAACTCGTGCCCTATGGGGCCCTCACGGCGACGTTTTATACGGGACTGGGCTGCCTCGCAGGCCCGTCGCTGGCCTACCTCGTGATCCGGAATCTGGCGGGATGAGCATGGAGACAACATGAGCATGGAAGACCACGCACCGGTGGCGCGACCCATGGAACCGGCGATCGTGACGCGGGCGCGGGCCCATGGCGACCGCCTCGCCCTCTCGGCGACCGACGGCGAGTGGACGTACCGCGACCTCGTGGACTCATCGGGCACAGTGGCGCTACGACTGCTCGGCGACCGACTCGACCTCGCCGAGGCACGGGTGGGGCTTTCGATGCCCGCCGGCGGCGTGCATGTGGCCGCGCTCTGGGGCATCTGGCGGGCCGGCGGCGTCGTCGCACCGCTGAGCCAGGCCGCCACGGCGACGGAACTCACGGCCTTTCTCGAAGACATCACGCCCGAGTGCATTCTCTCGGGCGATCCTCCACGGAGCGAACTCGTGGCGGCGGCCGAGCGGGCCGGCATCCCCATCCTTCTGCTCGATCGACAAGAGGTGACCGGGCCCGATCCCACCGGGCTGCCCGCGATCGACCCCGGCCGCCGCGGGATGATTCTCTGCACGAGCGGCACGACGAGTCGACCCAAGGGCGTGGTCACCACCCATGCCACGATCACCGCCCAGATCGAATCGCTCGTCGAGGCCTGGCGCTGGACGGAGGGTGATCGCATCCCGCTCTTTCTGCCGCTGCATCACATCCACGGCATCATCAACGTGCTGTCGTGCTGCCTCTGGGCGGGCGGGCGGCTCGACGCCTTCGAGCGGTTCGATGCCGCCGGAATCGTGGACCGCGTGACCGCCGGCCGCTACACGCTGTTCATGGCGGTGCCGACCATCTACGTGCGGCTCATCGAACTCCTCGACTCCCTGCCGCCTGCCCGGCGGCAGGAGGTGGCCGATGGGTTCGCCGCGCTCCGGCTGGGTGTGTCGGGGTCGGCGGCCCTGCCTGCACGAATGCACGACCGCTGGGCGGACCTCACGGGCCAGCGGTTGCTGGAAAGGTATGGCATGACGGAAATCGGTATGGCCCTCTCGCATCGCTACGACGGCGAGCGGCGTGCCGGCACGGTGGGTGAGCCGCTCCCGAGCGTGGAGGTGCGGCTCGTCGATGACCGGGGCGAAGTCGTTGTCGGCGAAGACACGGCGGGCGAGATTCAGGTCCGCGGACCGACGGTGTTTCTTGAATACTGGCTGCGGCCCGAGGCCACGCGGGAGAGCTTCACGGATGGCTGGTTTCGTTCCGGCGACATCGCGGTCCGCGAACGCGGTCAGTATCGGATCCTCGGCCGATCGAGCACCGACATCATCAAGAGCGGCGGCTACAAGCTCTCGGCGCTTGAAATCGAGGCCGCGCTCCTGGACCATCCGGCCATTAGCGGCTGCGCGGTGGTAGGGCTTGCCGATGCGACCTGGGGCGAAGTGGTCGCGGCGGCGATCGTGCCCACGGCGGGCTCCCCAACCGATCCCGAAGATGTTCGGGCCTGGTGCCGGGGACGGCTCTCACCCTACCGCATTCCCCGCATCATGCTGGTGGTGGATGCCCTGCCCCGCAACGCGATGGGCAAGTGCGACAAATCGGCCGTCCGCCGGCTGTTCGCGGTCGAGAACGTCGCGGTCGGCCGCGGGCCAGTGTGAGATTTTGATGTGGCTCGCGGAGTTGCTTGTTCCGCGCGACGACCTTCCCTATGGTGAGGGTCCGTCGCGGGCAAGCGGCGGCAGGAACCCCTCGGGACGCTGCGCAACATGGAGTTCTTCGACGCGATCGAGGCTCTCTCGAACGGCCAGATGCTCCTGCTCATCGCGGCCCTGGCCATCGCCTTCGGGTTCGAGTGCATCAACGGCTTCCACGACACGGCCAATGCCGTCGCGACCGTCATCTACACCAAGTCGCTCAAACCCACGCCCGCAGTCGTCTGGTCGGGCCTCTGGAATTTCATCGGGGTCCATGCCGGCGGAATCGGGGTGGCCTTCAGCATCGTCCACCTGCTGCCGGTCGATCTGCTCATCAACATCAAGACCGGCAAGGGCCTGGCGATGGTGCTGGCGCTGCTGCTGGCGGCCATCATCTGGAACTTCGCCACCTGGTACCGCGGCCTGCCCGCCTCGAGCTCCCATTCGCTGATCGGCTCGATCATGGGCGTGGGCATGATGAACGCCTGGCTGGAGCACGGTAGTTTGTCCAAGGGCATCAACTGGCACAAGGCATCGGAAGTCGGCGCGGCGCTCCTGCTCTCCCCCATGATCGGCTTTGGTCTGGCGGCCGGGCTCCTGCTCCTGCTCCAGAAGCTCGTGCCGGCC
Source organism: Pirellulales bacterium (assembly GCA_051006595.1). GTDB lineage: Bacteria > Planctomycetota > Planctomycetia > Pirellulales > UBA1268 > QWPN01. Next base: position 5,516 of record JBPCTA010000122.1, on the reverse strand, counting down.
AAGGAGCTCTACGAGCCACCGAAGGACGACAGCCCGCCCCCGTGGTGGATTCGCGGAATTCTGATCGGCACCTGCACTGGCGTCAGTTTCGCGCATGGTTCGAACGACGGGCAGAAGGGCATGGGCTTGATCATGCTCGTGCTGATCGGCATCGTTCCGGCGGCCTACGCGCTCAACATGAGATCGAGCGAGTCCCAGGTGGCAGCGACGAGTTCGGCTGCCCGGGAACTCGAGCAGGAACTCTCCGATCCGGGCATCGTCAAGGTGATGGAAGCCCTCAAGGCCGAACACCTCGCCACCACCCGTGTCGAGCAGCTCATGAAGGATCCGAAGGCGCTCGAGTTCGAAAAAGACCAGGCCGTTTCGGCTTCCGTCGAGCTCTATTCCACGTTCGATCGCTTCAAGCCCCGGAGCGTGGTCGATCAGGTCTTCGATCCCCATCCTCGGGCCGACGCCGTGCTGGCCACGCTCGATCCGCTGACGCTGGCCCGGCAGGTGGTGGCCGCCCTCGACGGCAAATCGACTTTTCACGACCTCGACGACGACGGTCGCTGGCAGCTTCGCACCCATTTAGTCGAGCTGGGCGCATCGGTGCGGACCCTCGTGCATGCCTTCGGCGACCGGATGGCCGAGGATCGCCGGAAGGTGCTCGAGAGTCTGGCCGGCAAGTTGGCGGCGCCCGTGGAGTATGTACCGGAGTGGGTCAAGATGGGCGTGGCCCTCTGTCTCGGCCTGGGCACGATGGTCGGCTGGAAGCGAATCGTGGTCACGGTGGGCGAGAAGATCGGCAAGACGCATCTCACCTACGCCCAAGGAGCCGCCGCCGAACTCGTGGCCGCGACCACGATCGGCCTCGCCGACGTCGGTGGCCTGCCGGTGAGCACGACGCACGTGCTTTCGAGCGGCGTGGCCGGCACGATGTGTGCCAACAAGTCGGGCATCCAGCCCGAGACCGTCCGAGAGATCGCCCTGGCCTGGATCCTGACGCTGCCGGTGGCGATGAGCCTCTCGGGTGGCCTCTACTGGCTGGCCACGCTCGTCACCGGCTGAACGGCACGTATGGTCGTCGGGCGGTCAGGCAAGCACGGCGGCGGTCGTGACGGCTGGGGTCGGCTCGGCTGGCTCGTGAAAGTCGGTCGGATGGTCGTCGGCCGGATGACCGTAGACCTCCTGCATGCCCGCCACCGCCGCCAGATACTCGTTGAAGTGGGAATCCATGATGCAACCCTCCTTGGTTGTATCTTGGTACGCATCTCGGCCGGCAGGGTTCACTTCTGCCCATGGCCCGTTACTTGCCCAGCCTACCGACGGTTCCGATGCATACGCTGTTCCAGAGTCTCCTGCTCGCCGGTGCCGGTGCGGTCGGCACGCTGCTGCGAGCTGGCTGCAACACACTCGCCGGCCGGCTCATCGGCACGGCGTTTCCCTGGGGCACGCTGGCGGTGAACCTCGTCGGCTCATTCGCTTTTGGGGCGATCGTCGCCCTTGCCAGAGCCCGGGCCCTCTCCACCGAGCAGGAAGTCGTGCTCCTGGTGGGCCTGCTCGGCGGTTTCACGACCTACTCGAGCTTCGCCTTCCAGACGACGGAGATGCTCGCGACGGGTCGATTCGCGACGGCCGTGGCCTACATGATCGGGACCAACGCATTGGGACTCGCCGCGGTCTGGGCGGGCCTGCGCGCGTTCCGGTAGCGACCTCTCGAAAATGTCTGACGCCGGCTGGTGTCAATCGCTCGTCCACCGGCATTCGTAGACGGTGTCCTCGTGCGGTCGGATCACCGACCAGCCGATCAGCTGGCCGTAGGGATGGTCGATCGTGTAACGCGGCGTGAGCGGCTCCGTGGCATCAGGACTGCCGCGGGGATAGCGGACGAGGTCGTACCGTCGGTAGGGATGGTCCTCGGGAAAGAGGAGCCACACGGTGAGCAGCTCCGAGGCGAACTGCATCACCAGCGGCATTCGGCCGGGCGGCAACGCCTCGAAGCGGAACACGCCCGTGATCTCGAGCGGAATCGGCTCGCCAAGCGGCGCCTGCGAGAGATCGACATGAAACTCGTAGTGCACGATCTCCTTTCCCTCCGCGTCGCGCTCCTTCACCCGCTTGGCCGTCGCCATGAAGTTGCTTTTCGGCTGGCGGTATTCGACGTCGGCCACAGCCAGCGCCGTGCGAAACACGACGCCCTTCTTCCGGCGAGCCTCGTCCGTGACCCGCACCATGAGCCGATCCCGCATCTGCACGCGGCCGCCACGATCGGGCCGCAGGTTCCCGGTGAACGCGGTCCGGAGGTCGTTGATGCGGCTGTAGGCGAGGATTTCGAGCCCCGCGTAGTCGTCGATGGTCGGCGTCTGCGTGTCGGTGATCTCGAGCTTTTGCCAGCCCTTCAGCGGGTCGCTCTCCACCAGATCCAGCACGAGACGGATGTCGGGATCGCCCTTGGCGATCGAGTCGATCACGCTCGTGAGCATCGCGGCGTGGCGATGAAGGCGATATCCCCTCACGGGCAGATAGATGAAGAGCAAAAAGCCGAGCGCGAGATAGAGGTAGGTCGGCCAATCCCTCCAGTCGAGGAGCGTCGACCAGACCTTGCGCTGGCTCGACCGTCGGAGCTGCTCCGACAACAGGGCTGACGAACTCGTCGCCACGGTCCGGGCAGTGCCGGCGGCGTGGGCATGCCCCTCCCCGGTCGACCGAGCCGCGACCACCGAATGCCGACCGGGCACCGGCTCCCACGGCTGCCCCTCGTGCACCGGCCGCAGCGCCCTGTCGGCGATCCGCCGGTGCATACTGCGGGCCACCTCGTAGCCGTGGGCGACCAGCGCGTTGGCCTCGAGGTCGCTAAAGCGGTCGAGGTCGGTGCGAATGCTCGACACCTCCGCCTGCACCACCGGATGCAACGCCTGCGGATCCTCGTGGGGATCGACGATGTGCGTGACGGGCATGAAGTAGAAGCCGTTCTGGTCGCCGAAGTTCTCTCGCTCGAGCTGCCAGACGCGATCCCAGAGAATGTCGGAGGCCCGGATCGACTGGGCGATGAACCCCAGGGGAGCGTTGCCAAGAATCTGAAACGGCTTGCCGGCATCGCTGACGATCACGCGGTCGTAGGCGTGTCCGCGGTGCCGATTGAGCCAGGCGAAGGCCCGCGTGCCGAGGTTGTCATAGACGCCGCCGTCCGTGAACGACTCGGTGGGAAACTGACCGTCGTGCACGCCGAGGTCGTGTGCCGAAATCTCGACCGGCGGGAAGAAGCCGGGAAAGGCCGACGAGGCACTGACCACCTTCGCGATGCTGGCGGTCTGGCCGGCGACGTGGCGGAATGGGTCGGTCTCCCCCTGCTCCCGCTTCTGGATGTGAAGCCCTTCGCGATTGAAGACCGCCATCACGCCATCGCTCACGTTGGTGGCGAGGATGTGGAGCGCAGGCTTCTCTGGCAGTTCGAAGAGTCGACGGTCGCCGTAGAGAAACTGCCGGTAATAGGTCTCCAGAATCGCGTTGGGCGTGAGCCGCGGGGCATCCCAGCCGGTGAGTTTGGCCGCCAGCCGGAGCGGAAACAGGAGCGGCAGCCGGCGGACGATCCGATTGCGGACATCGTGCTGCACGAACCGCACGACCTCCGAGGCCGCTTCCGCGAACTCGGCGTCGCTGCCGGTGTAACGATCCCAGTTGAGCAGGAGATGGGCGGCGACGATGCTGCCCCCCGAGACCGCCGCGATGTCGGCCACGAAGGGGAGCGTGCCGTTGTCACGGAGATACCGGATCACGCCCAGGTGGTAGAGCGTGGCGCGGAATCCGCCGCCGGAGAGTGCCAGGCCGACACTGGACATCGATCGATCACTCCTGAAAACGTCGCGCCGACCACGCCCGGCGGCACACCGCCGCCGCGCCGACCGGCACTCTACCCGCCGCTGCCAAAAACCAGCCACGTTGAAGCCGAAGGCGGTGCCGCGGCATACTGTGCCACCTGATCCCCCACCCCCCAGGAACACGTCCCAATGAGCCTCATCAAGGAATTTCGCGAGTTTGCCATGCGGGGCAACGTGATCGATCTGGCCGTCGGTGTCGTGATCGGCAGCGCCTTTGGAAAGATCATCAGCTCGCTCGTCGCCAACATCATCATGCCCCCGCTCAACCTGCTGACGAGCAAGTTCGGCGTCAACTTCAATGATCTCGCCTGGCGGTTGCGGATGGAGTCGCCAAAACTCCTCGCCGACGGCACCGCCGAGATGAAGGACGGCAAGCCCGTGATGCTGCTGCAGGATTATCCGATCCTCAACTACGGGCCGTTCATCCAGTCGGTGGTCGACTTCCTGCTCGTCGCCGCGGCCATCTTCCTGGTGGTGAAGTTGCTCAACACGGCGAAGGCGCGGTTCGAGGAGAAAAAGGAGGCGACGCCGGCGGCACCTCCGGAAGATATCGTGCTCCTCCGCGAGATCCGCGACGCGCTCGCGAAACGGTAGACACTCCAGGGGTTGACCGCCGCGACCACTGACAGGCCGGTAGGATGGTCGGTGGGTCTTCCGCCACTCGTCCGAGCCTTCCCATGCCCTTCCCGGGTCGCACCCTCTCCGCACAGCTCGTCTGGCCGGTCGTCGGCCTCGTGCTCGCGGCGGTGCTCGCCAATGTCGGCTTCGCCGCCTGGCTGGCCACGCGGAGCGCGCTGGTGGCCGCGCGTGAGAATCGGGAGCGGATCGTGGCCGCCCTCGACCGGTCGCGGATCCCGCTTTCGCCGGCCGTGGTGGAGGCGCTTGCCGACCTCACTGGCAGCGAGCTCGTCGTCTGGGACGACGCCCGCAACGCCCCGCTGGCGGCCACGCTGACGTCCGACCGGCTGGCCACGGCGACCGACCCGCTTCGCGCCGCCCGCGACGGCGACCTGATCCAGCTCGGTGCCGAGCGGCATGCCGTCGGCATCGTCCGCGCCTCCGGCGTGCGGCCGGAGCGGGCTTTCCTGCTCACACCCGTGCAGCGTGTCGCGACGACCACCTGGCGGGCCGCCTGGCCGGTGCTCGCGGTGGCAGCGGCGACCCTGGCCGTGCTGGTGCCACTCGGGCTGGCGACGACGCGAGGCATCGCCAGGCGAATCGGCGGCATCGATCGGCTGGTGGAGCGAATCTCGCAAGGAGACTTCTCGGCGCATGCCGACGACGAGGTGGGGGATGACGACGAGGTGGGGCGGCTTGCGGCCGGCGTCGAACGCATGCGGGGAGAACTCGAATCGCTTCGTGGCCGACTCGTCGGGGGCGAACGCGAACGGCTGCTCGGCCAGCTTGCCGCCGGCTTCGCCCACGAGCTCCGCAACGCGATCACGGGCGCGAGACTGGCGATCGACCTCCATCGCCGCCGTTGCCCGGGCGGGGAATCCGCCGGGCGGCCCGACGACAGCCTCGCCGTCGCCTGCCGCCAGCTCGACATCGTCGAGGAAGAGGTCCGCGGCCTCCTCGCCCTGGGCAGGCCGCCCGCAACGGCCCCTGCCCCCGTCGATCTCGACGCGCTCATCGCCGAGGTTCGCGACCTCGTCG
>JBPCTA010000121.1:0-5491 GCA_051006595.1 Pirellulales bacterium | reverse complement strand
CTCCGCGAATGGCCTCGCAGACGTGACGAGCGGCCTCGTGACCGTCACCAGCGGCCTCTCGGCCACGGACCTCGTCACGCAGATCCTCGCCGGCCGGGGCAACGGCTCGTGGGCCGGAACGAGTGGCATCACCTCGAGCACAGCAGCGGCCGACGTGGCCCTGGGCATTCCCCGCGCGGTCGGCTGGCTCGATAGCAATGGCTCCATGGCCTTCGCCTACGCAGCACTGGGCGACACCAACCTCGACTGGCAGGTCGATGTGCTCGACGCGGCCAACGTGCTCGCCGCCGGCACGTTCAACACGGACGCTCCCGCGATCTGGAGCCAGGGCGACTTCAACTACGACGGCGTGGTGGACGTGCTCGACGCCGCCGACTTCGTTACCACCGGACTCTACGACTCGGGCTCCTACAATCCTCCGGCGGATTCGATCGCTGCCCTCGGCAGTGGAACCGTCGCCGCCGTGCCCGAGCCCTCCTCGGCATGGCTCCTGACGGCAGCCAGTGCCCTGATTGCCCTGCGCCGGTGCCGCCGCGGCCCTGCGGTGGTGTAATCTCACCGCTCGTGGCTTTCCGCTCGCGCGCAACTCCTGCGTGCCTCCGTCACAGCACTGAGGATGACACACCGATGCCCCACTTCGAGATTCAGGGCGATACAGACCTCTTTGAGACCGCCGACGAGATCGACGTCAACGGCGACATCGCCTGCCACTCGTTCGTGACGGCCGAGAAGACCGCCGACAACACCGTGGTGATCAGCACGGTCGAACTCAAAGACCTGCCGACATTCGACGGATTGCTCTTTCAAGTCGATATCGACGAGGAAGCCGACGCCGTCGTGCTCACGCAGGTGCAGATGTTCTTCTACCCGTGGGACGACGACGAGGAGTTTGAAGACGTCGACGCGCCGGACGAAGGCACCGAGATCGCCTGACGCGATTTCCCCGAGCGACCAGCCGTCAGGCCGCGGCGCTCGACTGCCGCTCGTGAAACGGCGTCGCCCGCAGCAGGATGCAGCCCTGCAGCGCTTCGGCCCGACCAGGGCTGCCGACGGCAGCCGTGGGGCAGGCCACGAGCCCCCTCAGCCGCGACCAGGTTTCCTTGAGCGCGTAGGGCACCGAGCAGGCACTCACGTTGCCCGTGCGGCGCGTGAGCCCGTTGATCAGTTCGCCGCGAACGCCGTAGTCGTCGAGCTTCATCCCCGTGAACCGGATGATTCCCGAACCGGCCTGATGCGGCACCACGAAGTCGACTTCGTCGCCCGAGAGGCCCTTCTCGGCCAGCGCCGCGGCAACGGCGGCCGACATGGCTCGCGGAGCGACCTCGGCGATCGCCATGCCGTCGAGTGAATAGACAAGTCGCTCGTCGCAATGAGCCATTCCCCCGCCAGGCGCCGGCATCGGCACGCTTTGCCGCACGTGGAAGTCGAACGCCGAGCGCTCGATCGGCCGCTTCTCAGCCGCCGCATGGACGATCTCAAAGTGGGCCGGATGCCGGCGGCTCGCGAGCGGCGCCAGCAGCGTGGCCGACGCCATGTCGCCAAACAGGCCGGCGGTTTGCGTGCAGGAATAGTCGGTGATGCGGCTGATGCGGCTGGCGACGACGACGAGCAGAAACTCGTCCTGCCGCAAAGACAGCCGGGGAGCCCAGCGGCGCTGAACCAGGTCGAAAGCCCGACTGTAGCCGCAGCAGAACCAGTTGAGACCGATCGTGCGGCAGCGGCGGGTGCCGAGCAGGCCGGACAGCTGCCGAGCGGCCAGGCTCGGCCGCTCCCGTGCCGCCGCCTCGGGCGAGAGATGCCGCCGCGCAATCGAGGGCGGAATGAAGGAGGGCGACACGAAGGCGAGCCCGCGGCAGTCGGCCAGGTTGCAGCCGGTTTCCCGCTGGAGCTGACGCACGGCCTGCAGGGCCATCGTCACTTCATCGTCGAGCGAGATGGCCCGGGCCTCGATGCCGGTGTGATGGGCAAACTTGCGAGGCATGGCGCCGCCAAACCAGTCGTTCTCGAGCTCCCACGCAGGCTGGTGGATCGAGATCGCCGAGATGCCGAGGTCGGAATGCCGGGAAGTGTCCATACGAGGCCAAGCCGCGGCTGACGGGGAGACAGAACCGGCCGCGAGGTGCGGCCGATCGGGGCGGGGATTGTGGCGTTGGATGGCGGCCAGGGCCAGCGGAAAATCGTCGCGAAAAACGCCGGTCACCCACGATTCGCCCGCCTGGTGCCGGCCGACCCGATCGATGAAGGCGTCGCAGGCAGGTGCTATTCTCATGGGGATCCTACCGCTCCCGAAACGGTCCCTCGGCAACCCTGCATGAACACTCCGGGGGAACCTCCTCGTCCACACGGCCTCGTCGCCTTGATACGGCTCGCCGCCGCCTGGCTGGTCGTGGCCATCGCTGCTGAAGCGCGGGCCCAAAATCTCGTCTCCGGGTCGATGTTCACCCTCACGACTTCCACCTTGGCCCCTAACGGCGCCTGGTGTTGGTTCGAGGACGAGCGGGTGATCATCGACACCAGCGATCCGGCCCGGCCTCTGCTTCTGGCCAGCACGATCTCGGCGGGCACAGGCGCGGAAGCTGGCGACGTGGATCTCCTCTGGCGGGATCTCGCCACAGGAGCCCAGGGAGATTTCGAGCTGGCGAACCAGTTTCAGCAGGATGACCACAATTCAGCCGCGCTCTTCCTGCGACCCGACGGCCGATATCTGGCGATGTATTCGCGGCATGGCTCCGACAACTTCACCCGCTGGCGAGTCTCCATCAACCCGCACGATCCCACGGCCTGGGCCGCCGAGCAGACGCTCAACAATGGTGCGGGCGCCACCTACAACAACGTCTATCGGCTGCCACGGGAGAACGGCGGCACCGGTCGCACCTACAACTTCACCCGTGCCACCAACTACGACCCGACGGTGCAGGTCTCCATCGACAACGGCACCACCTGGACCGCCGCGGGCAAGTTGCTCACCGAGGGAGGCTCGGGCGACCGACCGTACGTGCGCTACGCCGCCAGCGACGAGCGGATCTTCGTGTTTACGACCGATCGACATCCACGGGACTATGCCAACAACATCTATGCGGGGTATGTCCAGAACGGCGTGCTCCATCGCATGGATGGGAGCGTGGCCGACACGAGTGTGTTTGACGCTTCAGGCGTCGCGCCCGCCGCGCTCACGCGGGTGTTTTCCAATGGCTCCAGGTTCAACGGCACCACGATGAACCGAGGCTGGACCACGGATCTGGAAGTGGACAATACCGGCAACCCCGTCGGCATCTTCACCGCCCGCGCGAATGACAGCGACCAGGACCATCGCTTCTTCTACTCGCGGTTCGACGGCGAGCAGTGGCAAGTCCACGAGCTTGCCCGGGCCGGCGGCTATCTCTACGCGGCTGAAAACGACTACACGGGCCTCGTATCCATCGATCCCGAGAATCCCAACGTCGTCTACATGTCGACGAAGATCGATCCCCGCACCCAGGCCGGCACGGCCAAGTATGAGCTCTACAAGGGCTTCACGGCCGACTTCGGTGACACGTGGGCCTGGACGCCACTGACCACCGCTTCGACGGTCGATAACCTGCGGCCGGCAGTGCCGAAATGGAACGGCACCACCACAGCTGTCACCTGGATGCGAGGCACCTATTCCTCCTACACGTCCTGGGACACCGAAGTCGTCGGCATGGTGCTCCCGGCGACCGATCCCAAGTCGCTTCTCTGGCGGGGCGGCACCGGACAAGCCTGGGGCACCGCGGCCGCAGCAGCCTGGGACAGCGGCGGAGGAGCGATCGACACCTATCGCGAAGGCGACGAGGTGGCCTTCGACGACTCGGCCGTGACCACCACGGTGTCGATTGGCTCAACGGTGCGGCCCATGGGGGTGGCCTTCGCCAATCGCACGTCGGCCTTCGTCGTGACTGGCTCCGGCATCGGCGGCACCGGCGGCCTGCGGGTGTTCGGTGGCGGCACCACGACGCTTGCCAATGCCGCCAACACCTTCACGGGCGATACCCGCGTCATCAAAGGCACGCTCGTGCTCGCCGGCGACGGCGCGCTGACAGGGTCGCAGACGATCACGGTGTCGGGCAGTGGCACGCTCGACGTGGGCGGCCTGTCGGCGGGCAAACTCACCCTCGCCCGCCAAACGCTCACGATCGACGGCGTGGTGACCGGCGGCGTGACGGCCACGGCCGGCAGCCTCGTGCAGGTGAATGCGGGAGGACGCATGGAGGGCGACCTGCAGGCCACGGGCAGCGCCACCATCCAGATCGGCGGCCAGGGCATATCGGCCGTGCGTCAGACCGTGTACCTCGATGCCACGCACGGCACCGGGGGAAACACCACGCTCTCCTCAGGGGCCACGTTTACGCCGACCACGAACCCCGACTGGCAGATCCGCTCCGCGTTTGGCAACGGCGGCATCGTCTACCAGGGGGGCAGTGACGCGCCCACCGCCGCCCCGGAACTTAAGACCACGATCACCGGCCTGACGCCCGGCGAGAGCTATCAGGTCTACGTGAACTATTGGGATGCGACCGGCTCCGCGTGGCGCATTCTTGCCGGCGGCACCTCCGGGCGACTGCGGCTGTTTGACTCCCCGCGAACAAGCATCGCCGGCGCCACCGATGGGATCGATCCGACCACGCTCGGCTACGGCACGCTGCCGCTGATCGTCGAGAGCAACCGCATGCTCTGGGCGGGCGACCTCGGCCGGCTCGTGGCCGATGCCCAGGGCCGGATCGCCGTCTACGTCGATGACACCGGCACGACTGATGGCGACGACCGCACCTGGTACGACGGAGTCAGCTACGTGTCCGGCCCGATTGGCTTCACCGGGCAGACGGTGCTCACGGTGCAGGGCGATGTCACCTTCGATGCAACCTCCACCCTGCGGATCGACATCGCGGATCGCACGGCACTCGATCGCCTCGATGTCGCGGACACGGCAGCGCTCGGCTTCGGACGCCTCGCGGTGACGCTCGCCGAGGGCTATAACCCGGCGTGGCTCGTGCCCCACACGATCCTCACGGCCGGCTCGGTGACCGACGCCTTCGCCAGGATCGACGTGACAGGGCTCACCGGCTCCAAGCGACTGGCCGTGATCTCCACGCCCACCTCGGTGATCGCGATGGCCGCGATGGCCGGCGATGCGAATCTTGACGGGATCGTCGATATTCTGGACGTGACCAAAGTCCTCGCAGCCGGGAAGTTCGACACCGGCGTTTCGGCTTCGTGGGTCGACGGCGATTTCAATGGCGATGGTCGCTTCGACCTGCTCGACGCCGCCGACCTCATGGCCACGGGCCACTACGGATCCGGCGGGTATGCCACGCCCCTGCCCGCGGTCGCTCCGGTTCCTGAGCCCACGGCCTTCGGCTTTCTATTCGCCGCAGCCGCGGTGGCTCTCGCCTGGAAAGTGGGGCCGCTGGGACTCGAACCCAGGACCAACGGATTAAAAGTCCGATGCTCTAACCAACTGAGCTACGGCCCCACG
>JBPCTA010000120.1:0-8929 GCA_051006595.1 Pirellulales bacterium | reverse complement strand
GGCGGCCAGACGATGCGGCTCGATGTCAGTCGGCGGCAACTGCTCAACCTGCTCCTCTCAACGTACGAGAACATCCTGCAGCAGAACTCGAAGCTCGCCGAGATGCACCGCGATCTGGCTGACGCCAACCGGCAGGTTCAGGAGAGCCTGCGAAAAACGCAGGAGCTGCTCTACAAGGTCTTCCCGCGGCAGATCGCCGACGAACTCGCCAGCAGCGGACAGAGCCAGCCGCGGCATTTCGACAGCGTCTCCGTCGTGTTCACCGATTTTGTGGGCTTCACGAAGATCGCCGAGACGATGTCGCCGCGGGAACTGATCGACGACCTCGAACGGTACTTCCTGCGGTTCGATCAGCTGCTCGCCGCGTGCCATATGGAGAAGTTGAAGACGATCGGTGACGCCTACATGGCGGCGGGAGGCGTGCCGGAGCCAAACGGCTCGCATGCGATAGATGCAGCGCTCTACGCGATCGGCCTCCGGGAAATCGTCGCCGATATCGCCCGCAATCGGCAGGGATCAGGACTGAAGCCGTTTCCGATCCGAATCGGAATCCACACCGGACCGCTCGTGGCCGGCGTGATCGGCGAGCAACGGTTTCTCTACGATCTCTGGGGCGATACGGTCAATCTGGCCAGCCGCATGGAGAGCGGTGGCGCGGCAGGCCAGATCAACGTCTCGGAGGCAACGCAGCGGCTGGTGGAGCCCTTTTTCGAGTGCACGCCCCGCGGCCAGATCGAAGTCAAGGGCAAGGGCGCTGTCGGCATGTTCTTCCTGGAGCGGCTCAAGCCCGAGTTCAGCGCCGACCCGGCCGGCCTGGTGGGCAACGAGCGGCTGCAGGACGAAGTGGCCCGCCTCAGGCGATGATGCCCTTCACGACGTGGCCATGCACGTCGGTGAGCCGGAACTGGCGGCCCTGGTAGCGGTAGGTGAGCCGCGTGTGGTCGATGCCGGCGAGATGCATGATCGTCGCCTGCAGGTCGTGGATGTGCACCGGATCGGCTACGATGTTCCAGGCGAAGTCGTCGGTGGCGCCGTAGACATGCCCCGGCTTCACGCCGCCCCCCGCGAGCAGAAACGAATACGCCCGCCCGAAGTGATCGCGGCCTTTCGGATTCGACGGATCGCCCTGCCCGAACGGTGTGCGGCCAAACTCGCCTCCCCAGAGCACGAGCGTGTCGTCGAGCATGCCGCGGTCTTTGAGGTCTTGGATGAGGGCCGCCGACGGGGCGTCGGTGTCGCGGCACTGCACCTCCAACTGCGTGAACAGGTTTTGGTGCTGGTCCCAGCCGGCGTGCATCAGTTGCACGAATCGGGTTCCGCGCTCCAACAGCCGCCTTGCCACCAGGCAGTTGTAGGCAAAGGAGCCCTTCGTGCGGACATCGGGGCCGTAGCGGTCGAGCACATGGGTGGGCTCGTCGGTGAAATCGACGAGATCCGGCACACTGGCCTGCATCCGATAGGCCATCTCATACTGGGCAATCCGGGTGTCGATCTCCGGGTCGCCGTAGTCGGCCAGATGCCTCGCGTTCATCGCAGCGAGGTCGTCGAGCAGGGCACGGCGGGCGGCTCGGCTCACCCCCGGCGGGTCGGCGAGATAGGGCACAGGCTCGCCGGTGTTGCGAAACTTCACCCCCTGATACTTGCTCGGCAGAAAGCCGCTGCCCCAGTAGTAGTCGAAGAAGAGCTGCCCGCACGTCTTTCCCTTGTCCGACGAAGTCATCACGACGAAGGCCGGCAGGTCTTCGGTTTCGCAGCCGAGACCGTAGCTCATCCAGGCGCCCATGCTCGGGCGACCCGGCACCTGAGAGCCGGTGAGCACGAACGTGACGCCCGGCGCGTGATTCACCGCTTCTGTGTTCATGCTTCTGACGAGGCAGAGATCATCGGCAAGGCCGCCGAGCCCCGGCAAGAGTTCGCTCATCTCCATGCCGCACGCACCATACTTTTGAAAACCCTTGATCGGCGCGACGACCGGCCATTTGGCATACCCGCTCGACATCGTCGAAAGTCGGGTCTGGCCGCGGACGCTGGCCGGGATTTCCTGGCCGCCACGCTCCATCAGCGTGGGCTTCGGGTCGAAGAGATCGACATGGCTGGGCCCGCCTCCCTGCCAGAGCATGACGACTCGCTTGGCACTCGGCTCGTGATGAGGCAGACCCGGCAGGCCGGAAACACCATGCTGCGGCGGGGTCGCCGGGCTCGCCGCGGCACCGCGGGCGAGCAGCGACGCCAGTGCCGGCAGGCCGATTCCCATGCCAGTCGAGCCGAAGAGCTGACGGCGGGTGACTCGGCGGACGTTTTCCAGATGCAGGTCGATCATTCGCGGGTCAGAGCCTCGTCGAGGTTGAACAGGGCCAGACAGACATTCGCAAGCGCTGCATGGGTCGCTGGGTCGAGCGACTCATCCCGTGGACTTTCTCCCACTGAGACGACCGCCCGGGCCGCGTCGGTGTCGGCACGATAGAACGCCAGTTGCCGGTCATGCGTGCGGCGGAGGGCGACGAGGTCGTCGCTCGAGGGCCGCCTCGACAGCACGCGACGGAAGGCATGGGTCAGGCGAGCGTCGAGATCATTGGCCGCGTGCATGCTCTGCTCCGCCAACACCCGCGACGCCTCGACCCATGTCGGATCGTTCAGGGTGGTGAGTGCGTGGAGCGGCGTGCAGGTCAGGCCCGGTCGCACCGTGCAGGTCTGGCGATTCGCGGCATCGAACATGTTGGCCGGGCTCACCGTTCGCCTCCAGAAGGAGTAGAGGCTGCGCCGGTAGAGATCGGCGCCATGGGAAGCCGGATAGGTGAAGTCGCGTTCGTTCGTGATCGCAAGCGACTCCCAAATCTGGTCGGGCTGATATGGATAGACCGGTGGCCCGCCGATGCGACGGTCGAGGAGGCCGCTCGCCGCGAGCGCCGTGTCACGGAGCACCATCGCGGGCATCCGAAAGCGGCCGGCCCGGGCATGAAGCCGGTTCTCCGGGTCTTTCGCGAGGTGATCGGCTGTGACCAGACTCGACTGACGGTAGGCAGCGCTGGTCACGAGCAGCCGATGAAGATGTTTTCGGCTCCACCCACTGTCTCGAAACTCGACTGCCAGCCAGTCCAGCAGCGGCAGGTGCCTCGGATACTCGCTCTGCACCCCCATGTCTTCCGTCGTTTTCACGAGCCCGATTCCGAAGAAGTGCTGCCACATCCGGTTGGCCTGCACCCGGGCCGTGAGTGGCTGGTTCGGCTGGAAGAGCCAGCGGGCGAGGCCGAGGCGATCGCGGGGCTGGTCGGCAGGCAGCGGCGGGAGGAAGGCCGGGGTCTCGAAGTGGAGGACGTCGCCGATCGGCGCGAGATAATCGCCGCGGTCGAGAATGCGGGTTTCCCGGGGCTTCGCGTCGCTCATCACCATCACCCGCGGCAGCTCGTCGCCCATGAACTCGTCCCGGGTCTTCACCGCGGTGTCGTAGTGCGAGACCGAGGGGAGCGACTTCACGAGTTCGGGCTTCACCTTCGCGTCGAAGTGATCGCGGAGCTGCCGCTCGATCGACTTGACGTCGTCGGCCGTTCGCTCTGATTCCGGGGTGAGCAACAGGGGGGCGAGCGTCCGCGGCAGCTCCTCGCTGTCAGCGGGCGTGCCGTCGGCAAACAGGCCGTTTTTCCAGGACTGGTAGAGAGCCTCCAGGACGGGCTTGGCGTCGGCCTCGACGGCCTGGACGGCGGCCTCCAGTTCGCGGAGCCGGGCCTCGTAGGCGGGCGTGGGGAGTTCGAGCACGGGCGGTGCCACGCGGATGCGGGCGGAAAACTTCGTGGGTAGCCCCTTCTCGGGGACGCGGTTGAAGGCATCCAGGAGCCGGTAGTAATCGATCCTCGTCATCGGGTCGTACTTGTGGTCGTGGCACTGCGCGCAGGCCATGGTGAGCCCGAGCCACGTGGTGCAGGTGGTGTCGATGCGATCGAAGAGGTTGTTGCATCGCTGCTCCTCGGGAATCGCGCCCCCTTCCCCGTTGAGCAGGTGGTTGCGGTTGAAGCCGCTGGCGATTTTCTGCTCGGTGGTCGCGTGCGGCAGCAGGTCACCGGCCAGTTGCTCGATCGAAAACTGGTCGAACGGCATGTCGGCATTCATGGCCTTCACCACCCAGTCGCGCCAGATCCACTGCCAGGTGTCGCCGTCCTGCTGAAAGCCGTTGGAGTCGGCATAGCGGGCGGCGTCGAGCCAGGGCAGTGCCATCCGCTCGCCGTAGTGCGGGCTGGCGAGGAGGCGGTCGACGCATGTCTCATAGGCCTGCGGATCGGGATCTGCAAGAAAGGCGTCGATCTCCTCCGGACTCGGTGGGATGCCGACGAGGTCGGCGTGGAGGCGGCGCAGCAGCGTTGTGCGGTCCGCTTCCGGAGACGGTTCGAGGCCGGCCTGCTCGATGGCCGCGAGGACGAAGCGGTCGATGTCGGTGCGGGGCCAGTCGGTGCGATGCACGGCGGGAGGGGTCGTTTTTACGGGCGGCACGAAGGCCCAATGCGGATCGTAGGCGGCCCCTTCGCGAATCCACCGTTCGAGCATGGCCTTCTGCGGGTCGGAAAGCCGCCGGTTGGACTCGGGCGGTGGCATCACCACGTCGGCATCAGTGGAGTGGATCCGCTCCAGCAGCGTGCTCGCGCCGGGCTCGCCGGGCACGATTGCTGCGGCGGCCACGGCCGCCGCCCGGTCGTCGAGCCGCAGGTCGGCCTCGCGCTTCTGCGGATCCTGACCGTGGCAGTAGAAGCAGTTTTCCGACAGGATCGGCCGGATGTCGCGGTTGAAGTCAAGGCGGCCGCCGGCTTCACCGACCGGGGTGCTTCCGCTGGCCGACGCGGCGAACGCCCAGGCCGCCATCAAGGCGGCGAGCGATCGACCGACGCAGGAAAACACCGATTTCGTCACCATGGTCACCATGCCATCAGATTCCACGACAAAAAAGCCTACCACCGCGAGGACGGCCGTCGGAATGAATCGGTCGATGACCGATGGGGCGACCACTATTTCAGGCTCTGCAGCCACGCGACCAGGTCGCGCATCTCGCGGCGAGTGAGTTTTTCGGCGACTTGGGGCTCGCGTCGGCCTTGCCGTCTCCGTCGTGATTCACGAGCATGCGGATGCGGTCGTCTGCAACCTCGTACTCGGCGGATGCCGCTGCGACCGGCGCGGGCACGGGAGCGGAGCCGCTTCCGGGAACCGCCCGAGCGATCCCGGAGGAGACGAGGAGCATCAGGATGGCGGGGGCCGGAAGCCTCGATCCACGCCTCAACACGCGATTGTCATCAACCGCTTGAGCCGTAGTGGCAGTGCCCTGAGGCCGATCACATGTTTGAAGAGGAAGGAGGGCCACCGTCCGCCGCTTCATCCGATGGGATGTCCAGGCGCGGTCCGTCGATCGGGTATCGTACTGCGTCCATGAAGCCCATCGCCATCGCCCGCTGGCTCGCCCGCGAGACCGACCCCCTCGTGTTTCGGTCACCGACCGCCTGCACCTACAACCCACTGATCTATGCGCGGCGGAGCCACGAGGCGTATCTCGATCGCTACGCGCGGCAGGGAGTCGATGCGATCCTGCTGGGCATGAACCCGGGCCCCTGGGGCATGGCCCAGACGGGTGTGCCCTTCGGCGAAGTGGCACTTGTGCGGGAGTTCCTCGGCATCGAGGCGCAGGTGGACCAGCCGGCACGAGTCCATCCCAAGCGGCCGATCGAGGGCTTCGCCTGCACGCGGAGCGAGGTCAGCGGCCGCCGGGTCTGGGGCTGGGTGCGAGATCGCTTTGGCTCGGCGGATGCCTTCAGCGACCGCTTTCTGGTGGCGAACTACTGTCCGCTGGTGTTCATGGAGGCATCGGGTCGCAACCGCACGCCCGACAAGCTCCCGGCCGCGGAGCGGGAGCCGTTGTTCGATATCTGCGACGAGGCCCTCCGCCGGCTCGTGGCGTGGTGCCAGCCGGCGCGGGTGATCGGGGTGGGCAGCTTCGCCACGGCGCGGGCCCGCGCGGCGCTCGGGGCCGACGGACCACCGGTCGTGAGCATTCTCCACCCCAGCCCGGCGAGCCCCGCCGCCAATCGCGGCTGGGTCGAACAGGTGGAACGGCAGCTCGTCGCCCACGGAATCGCCCTGCCGCAAGGCAGCCCCGCCCGGAGGCAACGCGGCAGTGCTGTGCGCCCGCCCCGCGGCCGCTGACAATCGCGAGCAGGCATTATGGCACAGCTGTACTTCTATTACTCGGCGATGAACGCGGGCAAGAGCACGACGTTGCTCCAGTCGGCCCACAACTACGAGGAGCGGGGCATGCGCACCCTGCTCTACACGCCGGCCATCGACAACCGGAGCGGGGCGCACCTCATCCACTCCCGCATCGGCCTCACGAAGGAAGCGATCGCCTTCGACGGTGACTACGACTTCTTCGCAGGTGCCGGCCTGGCGCTGAAAGACGGTCCGGTGCATTGCCTGCTTGTCGATGAATCGCAGTTTCTCACGCCGCTACAGGTGCTGCAGCTCACGCGGGTCTGCGACCAGCTCTCGGTGCCGGTGCTCTGCTACGGGATCCGGACCGACTTCCAGGGCGAGCCGTTCGAGGGCAGCAAGTATCTGCTCGCTTGGGCCGACAACATCGTCGAGATCAAGACCATCTGCCGCAGCGGCAAGAAGGCCACCATGAACGCTCGCCTCGACGACCGGGGCAACCGGATCACCGAAGGCGCGCAGATCGACATCGGCCATCATTATGAGGCGATGAGCCGCAGAGAGTTTCGCCTCGACGAGGTCTCGCCCGTGAGCCGGCCACCGAAGACGTGACCCTCGCGTGGCGAGGGTTCCCGATACCTGGCTCCCATCGTCTGCTCTCTCCCGCCGAACGACGCCCCTGAGGCGGCAGCAACACGCCTGAGTTCCTTCCCCGAACGCTCGTCGATTACGCTAGGTGTCACTCCGCGGAGGTCGGCTCCGCATCGACTTTCTTCCCTCCTGTCCGGTGACCCCGTGCGCACGATCGAAATTTACGATACCACGCTCCGAGACGGCTCGCAGGGGGAGGGAGTCAACTTCTCGCTCGAAGACAAGCTCGCCATCACCCGGAGGCTCGACGAGGCGGGCGTGGATTTCATCGAAGGCGGCTATCCGCTCTCGAATCCGAAAGACGCGCAGTATTTCGAGCGGGTGCGGGGCCTGTCGCTCACCCGGTCGAAGGTGTGCGCCTTCGGCATGACCCGGCGGCGTGGCATGACGGCTGCCGAGGATCCCGGCATGAAAGCCCTGCTCGACGCCGTAACGCCGGTGGTGACGATCGTGGGCAAGACATCGGCCTTCCATGTCGCCGAGGTGCTGGGGGTGTCGCGAGAGGAAAACCTCGCCATGATCTCCGACACGGTCGGCCACCTGACCCAGTCGGGCCGAGAGGTCTTCTACGACGCCGAGCACTTCTTCGACGGTTGGAAACTCGATCGCGACTACGCCGCCGCCACGATCGTCGCGGCCGCGAAGGCGGGGGCCACGCGGATCGTGCTCTGCGACACCAACGGCGGCACGCTGCCCGCCGAAGTGGCCGGCATGGTCGGGGAGGCGACCGCGGCGCTCGCGGCGGCGGACTGCCCGACTGCTGTGGCGATTCATTGCCATAACGACTGCGATCTTGCCGTCGCCAACTCGCTGGCAGGTGTGGTCGCCGGCGCGGTGCAGGTGCAGGGCACGATCAACGGGATCGGCGAGCGCTGCGGCAACGCCGACCTGATCTCAGTCGTCGCCAACCTGGCCCTCAAGCTGCCGGAGTATGCCGCCCTCGGCGGCACGGGCACGGCGCACCTCACCGAGCTTTCGAGGTTCGTCTACGAGACGGCCAACATGTCATATCGCCCCGGCCAGCCGTTCGTGGGCTCGAGCGCCTTCGCGCACAAGGGGGGCATGCACGTGCATGCGATCGCCAAGGCCACAGAGTCGTACGAGCACATTTCCCCCGAGGCCGTAGGCAACTCGCGGCGGATTCTCGTCAGCGAACTCTCCGGCCGCTCCAACATCGCCGCGCTCGTGAGCCGGCCCGACGTAAAGGCCGATCGGGCCGTGCTCGATCGGGTGCTCGCGGAGGTCTGCCGGCTGGAGAACGAGGGCTGGCAGTTCGAGGCGGCCGGGGCGTCGTTCGACCTCCTGGTCGATCGCTGCGCCGGCACGTTCCGGCCGGCGTTCGCCAAGATCGCCTACAACGTCGCGGTCGAGAGCCGTGACGGCGACGGCGGAGAGATTCGGACCGAGGCGACGGTCAAACTGGTCGTGGCGGGCGAGCAGCGGCACGAGGTGGCGGAGGGCGACGGCCCCGTGAACGCCCTCGACGCGGCCCTCCGCAAGGCCCTTGCCGGGGTCTATCCCGTCGTCGACCACATGCACCTGCTCGACTACAAGGTACGCGTGATCAACGCCCAGGAAGGCACGGCCGCCAAGGTGCGGGTGTCGATCGAGAGCACCGACGGCGATTCGGTGTGGGGGACCGTGGGCGTGAGCGAGAACGTGATCGAGGCGAGTTGGCTGGCGCTCGCCGATTCATTCCAGTATTACCTGTCGCGGAGGTGAAGATGCGGTCTGCCGCCTTTCTGCTGGTCATGCTGGTGATGCTGGCATGCGGGACGCGGTCGGCGTTCTGCGAGAGCCCGGCCAATGTGCTCTCCGAATCCGAGCGGCGCGGCGGCTGGCGGTTGCTCTTCGACGGACGCACGACCGACGGCTTCCGCAACTACCGGAAGGAGGGCATCTCGTCCGGCTGGACGGTCGAGGACGGCTGTCTTCGTCGCAGCGGGGCCGGGGCAGGCGACATCGTCACGAACGACGAGTTCGAGAGCTTCGAGCTTCAGCTCGACTATCGCATCTCACCCGGCGGCAACAGCGGAGTGATGTTTAATGTCAGCGAAGACGCCGCCGCGCCTTGGCACTCTGGTCCGGAAGTCCAGAT
>JBPCTA010000119.1:0-3401 GCA_051006595.1 Pirellulales bacterium | reverse complement strand
TAATCCTGCGGATTTCAGGCGTGGAGGCGGTGCAGCTATACCTCACCCGCGAAATCCAGTACGTGTATAGGTGCCAGCGAGTCGATATCGACGACAAACACATTGAAATCATCGTCTCGCAGATGCTGCGGAAGGTGAAGATCGAGACGGTCGGCGACACGAACCTGCTGCCTGGAAGCGTTCTCGACAAGTTCGACTTCCGGCAGGCCAATGACCGATTGGCGGACTGCGTCCGGGTCACCGACAAGGGTGACAGCGAGTATGCGGTCGGCAGCATCGTGCCCAAGGACGTGCTCGCGCAGGCCAACGCTCAGATCGAGACGCTCGGTGGGGCGGCCGCGAAGGGGGCGAAGCCCAAGCCGGCCACGGCGAGCACGCAACTGCTCGGCATCACCAAGGCGAGCGTGCAGAGTTCGAGCTTTATCTCGGCGGCGAGCTTCCAGGAGACCACCAAGGTGCTCACCGAGGCGGCCCTCGCCGGCAAGATCGACAACCTGGTCGGACTCAAGGAAAACGTGATCCTCGGGCACCTCATTCCGGCCGGAACGGGCTTCAACACGTTCCAATCGGCGGAGGTTCGCGTGCGTCCCGAGGCGCTCGAGTCGCTGCGGATGGATCGAGAGAACGTGCTGGCCCGGCAGTTCCCGCTGCTCGAAGCAGCCGGCGAAGGAGAAGGCCTTGCCGATGCCGCGATTGCAACGGGTGGCGACGTCGCCACGCTCGAGCAGTTGGGCCTGGCGGGCGGGGGCAACGACGGCGAATAGCGGCTCATTCGCTGTCGTCGAGCCCCACGACGGTCGGTGAGCGTTGATCGATCCCGCTCGGACGCCGGGGCTTGCTGCGGTCGCTGGAAGCGGTCCTCGTGGACGCCTACAGTGTCGGATTGGCGACGGGGTCTGAGAACGATCCGCCGCCCGCCCCCTCGGAATCCGAGTTCCATGGCAACCTCAGGCAGGCGCATCGCGACCCCGGCACGTGTCTGGGAGGTCGCCGATGATCCGCAGACACCCGTCCGAAGCGTCGCGATTCGTACGCTTCGCAAACGTCTCGAGGCCGTCTGGTCCGAGCTTGCCGCGGCGTGTCACGATTGTCGAGATCCAGAACGGATCCACCAGTTGCGGGTTGCCACGCGGCGGACGCTTGCAGCCTTCGATGCGTTTCACGACCTCGTGCCCGTTCAGTCCCGGGAATGTTTCCAGAAGTGGCTTCGACGCATCCGCCGCGCCGCCGGCAACGCCCGCGACCTCGACGTGCTCGCTGAGAGGCTCGCCCGGCAGGAACTGATCGACGGGAATGATTGTCGTGGGAGACCGAAGCAGATGGCAGTCGACGCTGAGTCGACCCCCGCAGGCCTCCAGGCCCGCAGGCGGCTGATCGCGATGCTTTCGCGGCATCGCGTCAGTTCCCATCAATCCATTCACGACGTGCACGAGCGATTGCTCGGAGCCGACTGGCCGGGGCACGTTGAAGGACTCGTCGATGCCCTCTCCAAGGGACGAAAGCGACAGACCTTCGGGGACTATGCCAGGCGGCGGTTCAAGCCGCTCATGGAGCGGTTCTTTGCACGCGCGGATCGCCGGCTTCGGAACGCAGATGAGATCCACCGGCTGCGCATCGAGGGCAAGAAACTCCGCTATTCGCTCGAGATCTTCGCCACGGCCTTTCCAGGCCGTGTCCTGTCGAAGTGCGAGAAGGCACTCGAATCGCTTCAGGAGAGTCTCGGCGAGTTCACCGATCATTCCGCGGCGGCCGATCGGTTGAAACGGCTTTCAAAGCAGGATGGGGCGAGTTCGGAACGGCTGACGCTGATGGCGCTTCGGAAACAAGAAGCGAGCCACGCCGCCCGGGCCCGAAAAACCTTTGCCAAGTGGTGGAATCCAACTCGCCGCAGGTCGCTCCGGCGGCGGTTCGAGCGAACGCTGCGGCGCCGAACGGCATGAGCAACGCCAGAGAAGGTCGGACCAGGAAAGCTTCGGCAGCGGCCACTCCTGGGGGCCGCTGGTGGCTGGCCGTCTGGCTGGCGCCCGCGGTATTGGCGATAGGGATCTGGGCGGCCGCCCGCCCGGCTCGTCGGCCCGCCGCCACCTCCCCGGCGTTTGGCCCCACGGAGCCAGCCTCGCGACCGGCCGGGGGCCAGGGCCCCGAGGGCATGGCCTGGATTCCCGGGGGCGAGTTCTCGATGGGATGTGCCGATCCGCGCGGCAGGCCCTTCGGCGGGACCGACGCCATGGCTGATGCCCGCCCGCTCCACCGAGTGCGCGTGGATGGCTTTTGGATGGACGTGCACGAGGTCACGAACGAACAGTTCTCCAAGTTCATCGAGGCCACGGGCTACGTCACCGTCGCCGAGCGACCTCCACGGGCCGAAGACTTCCCCGGGGCACCACCGGAGAACCTTGTCGCCGGCTCGATCGTGTTCACTCCGCCCACGGAACCGGTGCCCCTCCGCGACGGCACGGGCATGGCACACCTCCGCTGGTGGGCCTATGTTCCTCGTGCCTCTTGGCGGCATCCGACAGGGCCGGGCAGTGATCTCGTGGGGCACGAAAACGAGCCGGTCGTCCACGTGGCCTATGCCGACGCGGAAGCCTATGCCGCCTGGGCCGGCAAGAGGCTTCCCACCGAGGCGGAGTGGGAGTTTGCAGCCCGCGGCGGCCTTGCCGGAGCAGCCTACCCCTGGGGCGACGACTTCATGCCGGATGGAACATGGATGGCGAACACTTGGCAGGGATCGTTTCCCGGCGAGAACACAGCCGCCGACGGGTTTGCGGGGATCGCCCCGGTGGGCCGCTATCGAGCCAACGCCTACGGGCTTCACGACATGTCGGGCAATGTCTGGGAATGGTGCAGCGACTGGTATCGCCCCGACACCTATGCCCGAGCCGCGGCGGCTGCGGCCGTCACGATCAATCCGCACGGCCCCGACGACAGTTTCGATCCCACAGAGCCCGGTCAGCCGAAGCGGGTGCAACGGGGCGGCTCCTACCTCTGCAGCGAGGAGTATTGTTCGCGGTACATCGTGGGCACTCGTGGCAAGGGCGAAGTCTCGAGCGGCACCAACCACATCGGCTTCCGCTGCGTGAAGTCGCCCTGAAGGTCCGTGCCAGCCGACCGGCCGTGAGGCTGCGGGCCGCCCTTGCGCTGCTCGGGACTACCCATGCCCCGTCGCCGGACGTTCGTTTCGCCCATCCGGGGCTTCACTCACTCGGATGCCGCCGGCGCTTCGCCATCCTGGCTGCACTTGGCGTCATACGCCGGCTCCGGGGCACGGGCAGCCCCTCGCTGAGTTCATGCCCGTACAAGCCGACCGGCCGTAAGGCCGCGGGCAGTCCTGCCGCGCGGCTCGGGACTGCCCATGCCCCGTCGCCTGACGTTCGGGGGGCTCGGGACTACCCATGCCC
>JBPCTA010000118.1:0-8728 GCA_051006595.1 Pirellulales bacterium | reverse complement strand
GGCCACGGTCTGCGAGTTTGATCGGGCTGCGGCGCTCGCCAACATCGAGGCGGTGCGGCCGGGCATGCGGGTCTTCGAAACGTCGGCGAAGACCGGCGCGGGGCTCGATGCCTGGCTGGAGTACCTCGCCGAGCGTCGGGCCGCCCTCCCGAGGGCGTGAGAATCCTCAGGCCATCGGAATCCAGACGAGCCGCGTCGCGCTGCCGCGTGAGCCGACCACGACCGCGTGCTGATCGAACATCCGACCCAGGCTGATCGCGTCGGGTTCCTCGATGCCCAGCACGAGCAGGCTCGGCTCGACGGGCCAGTCGCCGCCGTCACCACGCCCTTCGCCGGGAAGGGTGCGAAGCCCGCGCTCCCGCACGATGTCGGCAAGCCGCGCCATCCGCCGGGCGTTCTCGGTCTCGTCGAGTCGCGTGGAGCGGGGATTGCAGGCGGTGACGAACGCCCAGTGGTCGTGCCCCGTCACCGCAAGCAGGCGGTCGAGCGGGGCGGAGGGTTCCCCGATGCGCAGGGCGAGACTGATGCCATCGGGCATTACGACCACATACGCGGTGGCACGGTAGGCGAAGTCGAGTGCAGGGTCGTTCATCAAGAACGGTCGAAAATCGCCCCTCGACGGCGGTTTAGCGAGGCTCGAGCCGACCGCGAGTCGCCGAGGAGCGTTGCCGCCAGCGCATCGCGGCGAGGCCGGCGACGGCTGCGGCGAGGATCGCCAGCGTCGACGGCTCCGGACCGATCGCCACGATCTGCGAGCGGTAAAATGCCAGGTCGGCCGCGTAGGTCAGGTTTCCGTAGATCGCGTTGGCTCCCGGATCGGGCTGCCCCGAGAAGCCGGCCACCGTCAGGATCATCCCCGAGAGTTCCCAGGCGGATCCGTTCTTATGAAAGATCCCGCCGCCGGAGTCGCCGTAGGCAGCCTGCGCCTCAGTCGAAGGCGAGCCGCCGTCGGTAAACGATGTGCCGAGCATAAACACGTCGCCATACCCATCGTCGAGCCACACGCCGGTGGAACTGATGTCGTTGGTTCCCCACCGCATCGCACGGCTGCTGATCGTCTTGTAGCCCGCCGCATTGCCCCCGGACGACACCTCCGTCCACGTCCAGGGCGTGGGATTGGTGTCGACGCTCCACTCCGTGAAGGCGCCGCGATCTCGGCCCGACCCGATCATCGTCACCGCGTTGCCGCCCGACGCCGTGGCCGAGGCGATCGTCACGTTGGGCAGACCAGGGGGCGTGGAGGTGAGCCGAAACATGTAGAGGTCGGTCGTGGCCGACTTGCCGGCCGCGCCGTTGTTGGTGAGCGTGGTGCCGGATCCGGCGAGCATCGTGTAGGTGCCGCCGTTGAGCACGATGCTGCCGCCGCCAACATGCGCCGCCGTGAGCACCCAGTCGTTGCCGAGATACACGCCCGTGCCGATGCCGAGCACGCCCACGTTGGCCCAGCCGGGGTCGTCGATCGGCGCCGAAGTATTGCCCGTGCCCGTCAGCGTGTTGATCACCACCGCGTGGGCGGTGCAGGTCTCGAGCCAGAACATGCCGAGGGCGACGGCTACGACCCGAAATACAGGCCTTCCCCAGAAAACCATTCCGCTGCTTGTCGGTGCTGGACGTTGCATGATGGTGGCTATCGGGGATTCACGCTCTTTCCGTTTCACTATACCACTCCCAAGGCCCCTCGACTCGGGCTGGCACGGGGGCGGTGGCACAGCGTTGATCCCTGAAACGGCGAGGAGGGCACTGGAAGAGCCCAACGTCGTGAGGCCTGGGCTGGGCACGCGGACGATCCTGATTTCGGAACGGTTTGCCCGCGGCCTTACGGCCGATCGGCTTTCACGGACGCGGGCGGCGCGGATTGCGATTCCAGCACGAGCCGGCCCAGCACGGCCTGGCCGAGCGCCAGGCCGCCGTCGTTCGGCGGCACGGCGTGATGCGTGAGCACTTCGAAGCCCGCGGCATGAAGAGCATCGAGTGACCGTTCAACGAGCAGCCGGTTCTGAAACACACCACCAGTCAGGCCGACGACCTCGCCACCGCCGCCATCGCGAAGCCGCGAGCAGACATCGACGATCATTTCCACGACGGCGTCGTGGAACGCGGCGGCAACGACGGCCGGCAGCTCGCCAGCGCTGATGTCGGCCACGATCGCCCCGACGAGTGGCCGCCAGTCGGCCACGATCGGCTCGTCTTTGCTGGCCGTGTCGGCCGCGGTAAGGGCAAAAGCCCGGCAGTCGCTCCACGATGGCCCTGCCGCCGTGGCGGCCAGGGCTTCGAGATTCAGCGCGGCTTCGGCCTCGTAGTCGATCGAGTGGCACATGCCGACCAGCGACGCCACCGCGTCGAAGAGGCGGCCCATGCTCGTCGTCGCAACGCAGTTGAGCCCGCGGGCCAGTTGCCGCGCGAGCAGGTCGCGGTCGGCCGCGGAGGCATGCCCGACGGCCGGAAGCCGCTCGCTCCACGGAATGCCGGCCTCGCGGAGTAAGGCGACTGCCACGCGCCACGGGTTGCGGATCGCCGCGTCGCCACCCGGCAATGAGAACGGCAGGAGGTGGGCTGCGCGGCGGAGGCCGCCGCCAGCGGCGACGAAGAACTCCCCTCCCTGGATCGTGCCATCGCGGCCGTAGCCGGTGCCGTCGAAGCAGACGCCGATGAATGCCGGGACGGAGCCGAGATCGAGCCCATGTTCGGCGAGCAACGCCGCGACGTGGGCCTCGTGATGCTGCACCTGCACAAGCGGGAGGCCGTGGGCGGCGGCGAAGTCGCGAGCCCAGCCCGTGGAGAGATAGCCGGGATGCAGGTCGGCGATGACCGCGGCCGGCGTGATGTCGAAGAGCCGCATCAGGTGGGCGGCCGTACGGTCGAGCGCCTCGAGCGTTTCGAGATTTCCCAGATCGCCGATGTGCTGACTCATGACCGCCTGATCGTCGCGGGCGAGGCAGATCGCCGCCTTGAGTTCGCCGCCGACCGCGAGGACGGCGGGGCCGAGGCGAGCCAGCCGGATCGGTAGCGGCGCATGGCCGCGGGAACGACGGATGGGCAGCGGCACGCCGGCCACGCACCGCATCACGGAATCGTCGCAGGCCGCATGAATTTTGCGATCATGCAGCAGAAACCCGTCGACGAGCGGGGCGAGTCTTGCGGTCGCCTCGTCGTTGCCGGTGGCGAGCGGCTCTTCGGCGAGGTTGCCCGACGTCATCACGAGCGGCGGCATGCCGTGGCAGAGGAGGTGATGGAGCGGCGACGAAGGGAGCATGAGGCCCAGGAAGTCGTTCCCTGGCGCCACCGTCGCGGACACGCCGAGAGGAAAGCCTCGGACGTCGGCCCGCGACCGCAGGAGCATGATCGGCCGCTGGCAGCCCTCGAGCAATCGCCGTTCCTGTTCATCGAGATGTGCCAGTTCCCGCGCCGCGGCGACATCGGCCACCATCACGGCGAGCGGCTTGCGGGGCCGCTGCTTACGATCGCGGAGCCGCTGCACGGCGGCGGCATTCGTGGCCTCGCACGCCAGCTGAAAGCCCCCCACGCCCTTGATCGCGACGATCCCGCCGCGGCGGAGCATCGCCCGGGCAGCCTCGACCGCAGCGGAGCCGAGCCACCGAGCTGCGGAGCGAGCCACCGGGCTCGCGCTGGCGGCCACCTCCGCAAACCACACGGTCGGGCCGCAGACGGGGCAGGCATTGGGCTGGGCGTGAAACCGCCGCGATGAAGGATCTCCATATTCCGCCGCGCAGGCGTCGCACATCGCGAACGCCCGCATCGTCGTGGCCTCGCGATCGTAGGGCAGGGCCTCGATGATCGTGAGCCGTGGGCCGCAGTCGGTGCAGTTGATAAACGGGTAGCCATGTCGCCGATTCCCCGGGTCGGCCATCTCGGCGAGGCAGGCTGTGCAGGGGGCGATATCCGGAGGCACGGCGACACTCCGCGGCCCGGGGGATGGGATGCTTTCGAGGATCGCAAACCGGCTTGCGGTGTCGTCCGCCAGCGGCAGCACATCGATCGACGCGATGCCGGTCACGCGGGCCAGCGGCGGCCCGGCCGAGGCAAAGCCCTCCAGAAACGCGGCCATGGCGGCGGCGCTGCCCTGCACCTCCGTGGTCACGCCCGCGGCGTCGTTCTCGACCCAGCCGGTGAGCCCCAGCCGGGTCGCCCTCCGCCAGACGAACGGCCGGAAGCCCACGCCCTGAACGACGCCGCTGATCCGCACGCGTCTGCGAATGATGGCCGACACCGACACCTCCGAGACCGCGACAGCGAGCCCGTCGCGACACCCACAGGATACGTCGGGCCGATGCCGACAAAGTACGGTGCCCAGGGAAAGCACCCAGTCGCTCGCATGTCAGGCACAGATCTAAAACTGCTCCAGCCGCAGGACGTCGACCGGCTCCAGCCAAACGGTCATCCGATCGTCGGTAAACCGCGGCTCGCGGAGGGCGTCGAGAATGCGGCCGGCCACCTCCGCGGGCACGATTGTCTCGAAACGCACGAGCGGCCTGCCGCCATCCGGCGCCGCGCGGCGGCCGCCGCCGTGGCAGGGAATCGCCGTGTAGCCCGTGGCACCATGCTGCCGGACCATCGCCACGAGCGGCTCCTCCATCGTCGCACCGGCTACGATCGTGATCCGCCGCATCTGCACCGTCACCCGCCGCCGGGACGAGAGTGGATGATCCGACAACTGCCGGTGGGATTCCAGGCCGACGATATCGAGCCGGAGCCCCGCCTGCTCGAAATCGAGCGCGAGCTCGTGGAGTTTCTCCATCACGCTCGAGTCCACCAGTCGCGTTCCGGCGAGGTTCACGATCACGTTATGTTTCTGCACGAGCCCGAGTTGCTCGATCTGCCGGCGAAACGGAATCCAGTTGGTAAACACGGCCGATCCGCTGGCATCGATCTGCACCGTCTGATCGTCGAGCGGGGTGACCTGGAGAAATGGCTTGAAGAATGAGTTGAATGGCACCCCGTTGATCGCGTGGATCACGAACTTGAGGAGGATGCCGATGCCCACGCCGACGAGCAGGTCGGTGGCCAGCACGCCCACGATCGTGACCACGAAGATCAGGAGCTGCTCGGGGCCGATCTTGAAGACGTTGATGAACTCACGGGGCGAGGCCAGCCGGAAGCCCGTGTAGACGAGCATCGCCGCCAGCGCCGAGAGGGGGATCATGTGGATCAGGCCCGGGACGAGCGCCACGAAGGCGAGCAGGAAGACGCCGTGCCAGCAGTCGGCGAATCGGGTGCGGGCGCCGTTGTCGATGTTGGATTTGCTGCGGACGATCTCGGAGATCATCGGCAGGCCGCCGAGGGCGGCTGCGGCGACGTTCGCCACGCCGACGGCCAGGAGGTCGCGGTTCATGTTGGTCTTCCGCTTCCAAGGATCGAGCAGATCAATCGCCTTCGCGGAGAGGAGCGACTCGACACTCCCGACGAGCGCGAACATCGCGACCCACCAGATCGCCGAGAGCCTGGTGGAGGCCGTCGTAAAGACGGAGAAATCGGGTGTCGTGATCGCCGCGAGCAGGTTGCGGGGAACGTTCACGAGAAACGATTCGCCGACTTTGTACTCATGGCTGGCGAAGGTGTAGGCGTGTTCGCGACCAAGATCGAGCCACATGCCCAGGGGCACGGCCACGGCGAGCACGAGGAGCTGGGCAGGCACGAATCGCAGCCAGGCGGGCCGGAGCCGCGTGCGGATGGCGGGCCAGCCAAACAGGATCACGAGGCTCGTGAGTCCAATCAGCGTGATGGCCGGATTGAGGTGGAGGATCTTCTCCGGCAGTTCGCGAAGGATTTCGAGCGGCTCACCACTTGCCTTCTGGCCAAACACGACCGGGAGCTGCTTGAGGCAGATGATGAAGCCGATCGCGGCGAGCATGCCATGCACGACCGCGGTGGGAAAGAACTCGCTGAGCGCGCCCGCGCGGAGCATGCCGAAGGCCACCTGCACCACGCCCGCGACGCAGCCGATGGCGATCGCCATCCGGTAGGCTCGCATGTCGGCCTCCGGGTCAACGCCGGCGGTGAAGCCGCACGACTGCATGGCGCCGAGCACGATCACGATCATCCCCGCGGCCGGCCCCTTGATCGTGAGTTCCGAGTTGCTCAGGAACGTGGTCAGGATCGAGCCCACGACGGCCGTCAGCACGCCGGCCACCGGTGGAAATCCGCTGGCCAGCGAGATGCCGAGGCACAGGGGCAGGGCGATCAGACACACGAGAAACCCGCTGATCGCGTCCTGGCGGAAGTAGTTGCGGAAGCCGGCCGCCGTGCCGCGGGGGATCTCGCCCGAGATCGGGGCGGATGAGGTGCCGTGATCGATCGCGGTCATGGATGGGCTCCGGAAGAGGTGGGGGCATCGTGATGCTGCCGGGCTGCGAGCAGCGAGGCGGCCACGTTCTCGAGAGACTGCACAAACGGGCCGGGCCAGAGGCCGAGGCCGAAGAGAATCGCAAGCAGGGCGGTGAAGGCGAATCGCTCCCGCGGGAGGATCGCGTGGCGAGGCGCATCGACCGTGACGGGGCCGCCAAACACGCGGAACCAGCCCCGCATAACGGCAATCCCGGCGAAGACGGTGGTCAGGATCACAAACACCCCGGCATGGAGGTGATCGTCGAGACTGCCGGAGATGATCAGGTCGTCGGCCACGAATGAGAGGGTGCCAGGGAAGCCGAGGATGGCCAGGCCAAAGAGCAGGAAGAACGCCGCGAGGGCCGGGGCATCGGCGAATCGTCCCTGGAGCGTTTCGATCGAGATCATGCCGCCGCGGCTCTCGAGCGCCCAGACCACGAGGCCCATGCCGGTGAGTGCCAGGCCGCTTGACACCCAGACCGCCAGCGCCCCGCAGAGCTCCATCGGCACAGTGCCGGAGAGGCCCGCCAGCACCATCGCCGACTGGCTCATCGCGAGCGTGCCGAGCAGCCCGCGCACATCCCGCTGCACGACGGCGAGCGCCGCGCCGTAGGCGGCGGTGAACAGGGCCACGCTTGCCAGCACGATGAGCTCCTGCGGCACACCCTCGGCATGGCCGACGAGCAGTCGCAGCGCCGTATAGGTGGCCACCTGCGGCATGGTGACGACGAGCGCCGTCGCGAGCGACGCCCCGGAAAACATCGCGGGATACCATGAATGAAACGGAAACAGTCCCTTGCGGATCATGACCGCCACCGCGACGAGCCAGCCGCCGGCTGCGCCGGTCGTGCCACTGCCCGCCAGCCAGGGTGGATCGGCCACGAGCATCGCCGTGCCCGCCACCATGCAGGCGAGTGCAGCCGCCATCGCAAGGCCGTAGACACGGGCCGGCCCGCGGCCGCCCACCGTGCTCCGCAAGGTCGTCCACGTGGCGATGATCGAGATGGCCCAGAGCACCACCAGCACTCCGGGATGCGACGTGGACAGCGTCGCGAACGTGATCGCCGCACCCATGAGCAGCCGGCGCACGGCGGGCGACGCAAACGCCCTCCGCGGAGCGACGAGCAGGATCGCCATGTCCACCACGGCGACATACGGGAGCAGCAGCGCCGTCAGACCGTCAACGAAGATCACGTCGCCACCCGCGAGCCGGTGGCCGAAGCACGCGGGCCGACCGCTGCCGCCGTGCCAGCAGATCGCCGCCACGATCGCCGCTGCGAGCGAGACTCCGACCGCCGTGGCCGCGATCAGTCGCGGGTTGAAGCGTCGCTCCGCGAAGTGCAAGGCGGCTGCCCCGACGAGCGGCGCGAGGACGCACACGGCGACGGCGACGAGCGAGAGCGTTTCCATGTCGCTCACAGGCTACCTCCGTCCGACGAGCGGCGGGACCGGGCATCGGCCGCGCCGCCCCCGAGAAGGGTCACCCAGCGCCGTTCGAGGTCGTCGGCCGACGTGAGCACCGCGAGCAGCGGACGAACGACAAGCCCCGAGATGAAGGTTTCCTCGAAGCCTCGTTCGAGGGCGACGTGATAGAGACTGCGGGCCATCCGCCGCGGCAGCACCCGCAGCAGCGACCAGTCAGATGCGCCGGGATGGCCGCCGAGGGCGGCGGCGAGCTCGTGTCGGTCGTGCATCGCCGAGGGCGATCGGAGAATCTGCAGGCTGCGGAGGATTGCGTGGCTGATGACGTGCATCAGCGGGATCACCCGCCATCCGAGCCCGATCTCCGCGAGGATAATGCCTGCCTGGGTCATCGAGGCGTAGGCGAGCATGCTTTTGAGGTCGGTCTGCACACTGCCCACGATCGCGGCGTGGAGGGCGGTGCCGCCACCGATCACGACAAGAAGCCAGCCCGCGGCGGGCGCTGCATCGAGCACCGACTCGCAGCGGAGCAGCACGTAGGCGCCCGCATGGATCGAGAGTGCGCCATAGAAAATCGCGCTCGACGGCGTCGGCCCCTCCATCGCCCGCGGCAGCCAGCCTGAGAAGGGCACCTGGGCGCTCTTGCCGAGGGCGGAGAACACGAGGAGGAGCGACACGAACAAGGCGGTCATTCCCGGCACCAGGCAGGTGGCATGGGGCCAGGTGCCCGTGAACAGCCGCTCGAAGTCGCCGGAGCCCGTCGCCTGATGGATGACGACGCTCGCGGCGAGCAGCCCCACGTCGCAGATCCGGTACGTGGTGAAGGCGCGTAGCGCCGCCCGCACCGCGTTGCCGCGCTCGTGGAAGAAGCCGATGAGCATCGTCGAGGAGATGCCGAGGAACTCCCACCCGGCGAAGAGCACGTCGATGCTTCCGGCCAGCACGAGCAGGTTCATGCCGGTGC
>JBPCTA010000117.1:0-2507 GCA_051006595.1 Pirellulales bacterium | reverse complement strand
ATCCTTGCGGGAGAGCGTGAGCAGCACGCAGGGCGTGATCGTGCGGACGGTGATGTCGGAGGGCTTGTCGCTGACGAGATCCACCTCGCCGAAAAACTCGCCTTCCGTGAGCAATGCCGCCCGAAGGTCGCGG
This sequence comes from Pirellulales bacterium, assembly GCA_051006595.1. Classification (GTDB taxonomy): domain Bacteria; phylum Planctomycetota; class Planctomycetia; order Pirellulales; family UBA1268; genus QWPN01. The sequence goes on along the minus strand of JBPCTA010000117.1, from coordinate 2,374 downwards.
CCGTGAATACCCTTCGAGAGGATTTCCACCTGTCCCTGCGCGATGACGAAGAACGTGCTGCGATCTTCCCCCTCGCTGAGCAGGTCGCTCCCCAGCGGCACGTCTTCGGTGCGAAACCGCTTCTGCATCCGCTCGAGGAGCGAGTCGGGCAACTGCGAAAAGAGCGGCACGCTCCGCAACTCGGCCGCCGCGAAAGCGAGCCCGCCACCATTCGTGCCGGTCTCGATGCGGTCGGCCTTGGAGAGCTCGACCTTGGTGCGATTGACGCGGTAGGTGCCCCCTTCCACCTGCACCCAGGGCAGGAGGTGCAGCAGGTGCCGCGGCGTGATCGACATCATCATCGGCCGCGTCTTCGACGTGGTCGTGAGATTCCGGGCCACGGCGGTGGTCACGCTGCGTTGAAGGAGACTGTCGCTCATGCTTCGTAGAGCCCTGTGGAGAGGTACCGCTCGCCGGAGTCGGGCAGAATGACCACGATGGTCTTGCCGTCAGACTCGGGCCGGGCCGCCACGCGGAGTGCGGCGTGCATCGCGGCGCCGCAACTGATGCCGCAGAGGATTCCCTCTTCTTTCGCCAGCCGCCGGGCGATGGCGAAGGCCTCGTCGTTGGTGACGGTCAGCACCTCGTCGATCAACGTGCGATCAAGCACGTCGGGAATGAAGCCGGCGCCGATGCCCTGAATCCTGTGCGGGCCGGCGGAACCGCCTGAGAGCACCGGGCTCGTCGCGGGCTCGACCGCGACCGTGTGGAGCTTCTGACCTTGGGCGTCCTTGAAAAACCGTGACACGCCGGTGATCGTGCCGCCGGTGCCGAAGCCCGAGACGAAGACATCGACTTTTCCCTCGGTGTCGTTCCAGATCTCCGGGCCGGTGGTGCTGAAGTGGATCGCGGGATTGGCGGGATTCTTGAACTGCTGCGGCATGAAATAGTGCGGGTCCTGCCCCATCTCCTCGGCTCTGGCGACGGCCCCCCGCATTCCCTCCGCCGCAGGCGTGAGGATGAGTTCCGCGCCGAGTCCTTTGAGCAGTTGCCGTCGCTCGATCGACATCGACTCGGGCATCAGGAGGGTCAGTGGATAGCCCTTCGCCGCGCACACGAACGCTAGCGCGATCCCGGTGTTGCCGCTCGTGGGCTCGATGACGTGTTGGCCGGGCTTCAGACGGCCGGACCGCTCGGCGTCCTGGATCATCGCCGCCCCGATGCGACACTTCACGCTGTAGGCGGGATTGCGGCCCTCGATCTTCGCCAACAGCCGAACGTTCAGTCCGTGTGCGATCCGGTTGATCCGCACCAGCGGCGTGCGGCCGATCGCCTCGACGTTGTCTGCAAAAACCGGCATCGGGCCTCCTTGCTCCGGGATGAGCAAGCGCGCCTCCGAGATGTCCGGTCAGCCACGCGAACGTGAACACAGCACATTGAAGCCTTGTCGGGCGAGCTGCCCGCGCGGTGGCCGCAAAGTCGCCGCACTTTATCGAGCCCGCCAGGTTTTGTGAAGCGGCCCAGCTCGGCCCCCCTCCGCCGGAGAGTGTCTCAATCGCGGAATCGCTCGGGATCGATGCCGAGTTTTCGCATGCGGGCCCGCAGCGTATGGGGGTTGATCTGCAATATCCCGGCCGCCCCACGGCCACCCTCGATCCGGCCGCGGGTGGCTGCGAGGGCCCGCTCGATGTGGTGCCGCATCGCCGCCGCCAGCGGGATGATGTCGCCCGTCGTGGCCACGGATTCCGGCGCAACGGGCACTGTCTCGGGGATGACTTCGTACATCGTCGCATCGTCCGGAGGGGCGGCCGATGCCGTCTGCTGCCGGCCCAGACCGAGGGCAGTCGCCACGTCGATCGAGCGACCCCCGCCGAGGATCACCGCCCGGTCGATGACCGCGCCGAGTTCGCGGATGTTGCCGGGCCACGGGTAGTGGGCGAGCAGCCGCAGATCGCCCTCAGACGGATCGACGAATGGCAGGCCGAAACGAGTGGCGGCACGGTGGGCGAAGTGCCGAACGAGCGCCGGGATGTCTTCCAGCCGTTCGCGGAGCGTGGGCAGCAGGATGGGAAAGACATTCACCCGATACCAGAGATCCTCGCGGAAGCTGCGGTCCTTCACCATCGCCGAGAGATCCCGGTGCGTCGCCGCCACGATCCGCACGTCGACGTGCAGCGGCAACTTGCCTCCCACCCGCTCAATCTGATGGTCCTGGAGCACGCGGAGCAGGCGGACCTGGGCGGGCAGTGGCAACTCGCCGATCTCGTCGAGAAAAAGCGTCCCGCGGTCGGCACGCTCGAACCATCCCTGATGCTGATCCGAGGCGCCGGTGAAGCTGCCTTTTTCATGGCCAAAGAGCTGTGAGTCGATGAGCTCCGGTGGGATCGCGCCGCAG
>JBPCTA010000116.1:0-4368 GCA_051006595.1 Pirellulales bacterium | reverse complement strand
CGTGAGCGCGAGACACGCCCCGAGCATGATCAGGTCGCCATGGGCGAAGTTGATCAGCCGGATGATGCCGTACACCATCGTATAGCCGAGCGCCACCAGCGCCATGAGGGCGCCGTTGGTGATCCCGATCAGGCATTGCTGGAGAAAAAACTGCATGCGAAAAACGCCGGGGGCTCATGAGCCGGCGGCAGGCGCCGGGGGCTGCACGTCGACATCCTCCTCGGCGGCGGCGTCGAGGATTTCTTCGAACTCGAATTTTCCATCCTTGACCACGCTCACGGTGAGCGTTCGCATCGTCGTGTCGCCATTCCCGTCGAAGCCCCACCGGCCCAGGGCACCGTCGAAGTCGCGGATCGCCAGGGCCTTGTCGGTGATGGAGCGGCGATCCTTCGTGCCCGCCTCGCGAATCGCCCGCAGTGCCACGCAGGCCGCCTCGTATCCATACACGGCATAGGCCTCCGGCAGTTCGCCGAACTTCGTGCGGTAGCGTTCCACGAACTCGCTTCCCTTCCCCGTCAACTTCTCCGGCGGCAGGCCGCCGAAGGTAACGAAGCACCGGCCCTCGAGATTGCCCGCACCAGCCGAGTCGATGAAGACCTGCTCACGACACCCGTCCGGCACCATCAGAATCGCCGCAATGCCGGCGCTGGCCATGTCCTTGGCGAGCTGCCCGCCCTTGCTCTGCGTCGTGCCGCCGAAGTAGACGAGATCGGGGTTGGCAGCTTTTACACTGGCCATCAGCGACTTGAACTCCTGCGCCTTGGCATCGATCGAATCGTGGCCCACCACCTCGATCCCGATCTCGCGGCACCTTTCGTCGAACAGATCTGCAATGCCTTTGCCGTAGACCTCGTTGTCGTCGAGGATGTAGGCGCTCGTCACGCCCCGCTTTTTGGCCCAATCGGCCGAGAGTGGGCCCTGGAGGTCGTCCGCCGGCACCACCCGCACGTAGTTGAGCCGGCCCATCGGACGATAGACCTCCGGTTCACCGGGAGCTCCAAGCCCCGGCTTCGTCAGCCCCACCGCCGTGTTGGCCGGCGACACCATCAGCAAATCGCCGAGATTCAGGATCGGCATCGAAACCTTCGCCGCCCCGGAGTTGAAGGTGCCGATGTAGGCGACGACGTCCGGATCCTGGAGCGCCCGCCGCGCATTGGCGGCCTCGGCCTCGCTCGTCCACTGGCCGGCGGCAGCCGTCGAATCATCGAGATCGAGGTATTCGATCCGGAAGGGCCCGACGGTGCCCTCCGCCTCCTCGATCGCCATGCGGATGCCCCGAACGATGGTGTCGGACTGCTGCTTGGCGCTGCCGGTCCGCGGCAGGCTCGACACGATTTTCACGAGCGTCGGATCGGCCGGACGGCATCCCGCCGCGGCGAGCAGGCAGACCGCCACCGTTCGAAAGGCCCAGTTCCAAGAGTTCATGGGCATGAATGTAGGAGTCGCGGCAAAACCGCGTCAAACCGGCGGCTTTGCCACGAGACGCCACGCACGGTGAATGCGCTCGTTGCGGAAGTCCTCGGGAATCGTCCGATTGGTGATCTCGCGGACCGCGTAGAGCGGTTCGAGCCGGTCGGACGCCAGGTGAAACCGGCGGAAGTTGGTGGAGAAATAGACGATGCCCCCCGGCGCGAGGTTTCTCGCCACGAGGTCCAATAGCTCGGCATGGTCGTGCTCCACGTCCCACGGCGTCTCGCTGCGTGCCGACCGGGAGAAGGTCGGCGGATCCACGACGACGAGATCGAAGGGCGGTTCGCCGCGGCGGGCCCGATGCTCGAGAAACGCCCGTGCCTCGTCCCGCACGGTTCGATGCCGCCCGGCGTCCTTGAAGCCGTTTCTGGCGAGGTTGGTCCGGGTCCAGTCGAGATAGGTGTTGGAGAGATCGACGCTCGTCGTCTCGCTCGCGCCGCCGGCCGCCGCATACACGGAGAAGCTGCCCGTGTAGGCGAAGAGATTGAGAAACCGCTTGTTGGCGGCCTCGTCACGAACCATGCCCCGCGTCTGACGATGGTCGAGAAAGAGCCCGGTGTCGAGATAGTCGGAGAGATTCACCTCGAACTGAAGTCCACACTCCTTGACGGTCAGCGCGGCTTTCCGGGCATCGACCTTCTCGTACTGATCGTTCCCGCGCTGCCGCTTCCGGACCTTGAGAAACGTCTGATTCGGCGGCACGCCGAGTTCGCTCGCAGCCGCCTCGATCATCCGATCGAGCCAGACATCGTGCTCGATCTCCGTCCGCTCGTGTGGCCGGTCGTATTCCGCCGCGTGGAGCCAGCCGGCGTACCAGTCGATCACGAGCGGAATCTCGGGGATGTCGCGGTCATAGACGCGGAAGGCCTCGATGCCCTGACGACGGGCCCACTTCGCCAGATGCCTGAATCGCTTCGCAAGCCGACGGCGGAAGTCGCCGATCTGGTCGGCGGTCGCGCGACCGCGGGGTCGGCCGTGACGCGGGGAGTCGGATGCGTTGTCGGCAGGAATGTCATCTCCGCCGGCGGCGAACAGCACATCGGCCCGCTCGATGCTGGTGCGGAAGGCGTCCGCGGGGGCGGCGTCAGTGGGGAGAGCGCCGGGGTGTCTGGCATCTTCGTCACGCTTGGGGGGGGCGACGACGGTGGCCTCCGGAGGATGGATCGTGGCCCGCTGCCGGATCGTGACTTCGAGGAGCCGACAGGGGATCGGTCCGTTCATCAGGGGAATGCGATACGTGGGGCGGAGGCCAAGCTGCGCGGCGGCGGGGGTGTCGGCGGCGAGAATCGCGGCCCGCCATCCGCTCCCCTGCGGAGCACCGCCCCGCGAGAACTCGGCGACGAGCCAGTCGCCCAGCCGGCGAAACAGCGCGCCGGCTCGGGGCAGCGGCAGACGTTCGCCATAGGGTGGATTGGTGACCACGAGGCCCGACTCGCCGCTCGGCCGGGACTGCTCGAAATGCTTCTGCTCGATCGTCATAAAATCAGCCACGCCGGCCGCTTCGGCGCACGCCCGCGCCGCCTCCACGGCCTTCGGATCGAGATCACTGGCGGCGAACAAGCCGGTCGGCGCACAGACGCGGGCTTCGAGGCCGGCGACAAGCCGGTCGGACAGAGCCTTGTCGCAATCCCGAAACCGAAAGAAGCCGTGGGCCCGTCGCCGTGCCCGCCAGAGCCCCGGCGGCATGCCGGCGGCGATCGTCGCCGCCTCGATCGCCAGGGTGCCCGAGCCGCACATCGGGTCGAGGATCGACTCGCCGGTGGATGGCTCATCCGCCGCTCCCGGCCGCCACCAGCCCGCGATGGCGAGGATGCCGGCCGCCAGCACCTCCGAGAGCGGCGCTTCCACCTCGCCCATCCGCCAGCCGCGCTGGTGGAGCGACCGGCCAGCAGCGTCGCGAAAGATGGTGGCGACGTCGCCGACGAGATGAAGCGCCAGCCGCAGGGAAGCCCCGCGGAGCTGCACGCTCGGCCGCCGGCCGCTGGGCGTGCGGAGTTGATCGACGACGGCATCCTTCACGATCTGCGCGGCGTAGAGCGAATGCGTGAGAAACGTATCGTGGATCGCGGCATCGACCCGCAGCGTGTCCGACACTTTCAGTTGCTCGGTCCAGTCGACTTCCTGCATGCCGCGGTAGAGGCTGTCGGGCGAATCGACACGAAATCGCCCCAGCGGCTCCAACACGCGGATCGCCGTCCGGCTCTCGAGGACGGCCCGATAGAGCGTCTCCCGTTCGGCGCCCGGCGCGGCGGAAAACTCGATCGTGCGCCGGCCGATCCGCAGATCGCGGCCGCCAAGGGCCGCGAGTTCCTCTGCCAGCACCCACTCCAGCCCCTCGTGAGTCCGCGCGGTCAGGCGGGGTGGCTCATCGGCGATCGGCGCCGGGAGGGGACGAGGAACGACCGGCACGGCAGGGAAGACGGCATCACTCATGAGCTTCAACTGACTCTACCCGCGAACTCCCCCGCCTGCGATGTCACCCGACGCATACCGGCATTCGTTGCCCCCTTGCTGTCCGTGGACGAAGTCATCCGTGACCTTTGTCCACGTGGGCGACCGGCAGACACGCCGAGGGTTTCCGCGGCCTCACGGCCGATCGGCTGGCACGGGCATGAACTCAGCGAGGGGCTGCCCGTGCCCCGGAGCAGGCGTATGACGTCGAGCGGAGCCAGGATGGCGAAGCGATGTCGGCATCCGAGTGAGTGAAGCCCAGGATGGGCGCAACGAACGTCCGGCGACGAGGCATGGGCAGTCCCGAGCCGTGTGCCAGGGCTGCCCGCGGCCTTACGGCCGATCAGCTGGCACCGTTGCGGGAAAACGATCCTGAATCGGCTGCACCGTGAGCAGTTCCGTGCGCATGCCCTCCATCGCCCGCACGCAGGCCTCGGCCGCCGGCAG
>JBPCTA010000115.1:0-3257 GCA_051006595.1 Pirellulales bacterium | reverse complement strand
GATCGCCCGTTCGCCGGTGGTCACGCCCCAGGCGTGCGTCTGCTGCACGGCGAGCAGTTCGCCGCCCGGGCCCACCTCGCCGGCGACGCGGCCCCAGCCGTTCGTCCCCGAGGGGCCGACGACGATCCGCGGCCCGGTCGTCGTCTCGTTGCACGTCACGCGCACCAGACGCACCTGTCGCATCGTCTGGACGCCGGTTGCGCCCTGGATCGTGTCGGCGAGCGAGAGGAGGTCGAGCGTCTCGCTCGACCCGCCGTTGAGCGACCGATTCGACACCCAGACCTGATCCGCGACCGGACCAGAGGCGGAATTGAGCGTGTAGTTCGCGCCGGCCGTCAGGCCGCGGGTGGACGAGCCGACGGTGTCGGACTGCGTCTGGGTGATCGCGGTCGTCGTCGAGACGACGCCGGTGAGGCTACCTGTGGCGGGCATCGAGCGTCTCCAAGAGCCCCTGGGCGATCGCGGCCTTCACGGCCTCGACGGTGATGCCGTAGCGGAAGGCGAGCAGCTCGAGGTCGTCGCGGGTGTACCGGCGCGAGGTGATCGCGCCGGACTTCACGCCGTTGGCGGCGAGCCGTTGGAGCGAGCCGTGCCCGCCGCCCGCGACCATCTCGCGGCCGTCATGCGTGGCGCGCCAGTGGGTCGGGCGGGCGATCATGTCTCACCTCGCCACCAATCGTCCCTGCGGCCGTCAGCGAGCCGCAGGGGGTGCGGACGGCCGGCTCTCGCGGTAGGTCACGAGGGCGATCGCGGCGTATGCGGCGATGTCGAGCAAGGTGTCCTCGACGCCGTCGAACTCGCAGGCGCCCCGCCGGCAGAACGCCCGGAGTCGCTGCATCTTGTCGGAGATCCGCAGGAGGCAGCCCTTCCACGGCTCGACGCCGATCGCCTCGGCCCCGGCCCGGATGTTCGCCAAGGCGTCTTCGTCGACGCCATAGTCGAGGCTCTTACGGACGTGCAGCGTGCCGATCTCCTCGAGCACCGCAAGGAAGCGGTCGGTGCCTGGGCGATGCGTCGGCGCGTCGTGCCGCGGGAGGACGACGCCAGCGGTGTCGCACGCCTCCTCCTGCTCATCGCCGAGGTAGCGCTTCAGCTCGGCGTCGCCGCGGAGGATGTGGTCGTGCGGCCACGCGGTCGTTTCGTCGGCTGGCATCTGCCCCTCCCTGATGTGTTTCACCAATCGCCGGGCGCCGGCCGCGAGCGAGCCCATCGTTCCCGTCCAGCAGTTCGCCGCGCCGCACCGCTGGACGAGCCGGTCGATCTCGGCGATTTCCTCGTCCGTGAGTGCCATCGAACCACCCTACACCCGCTCGCAAGCCCCCCGGCGCCCGTCCGCGACGAGCATCCCGGCGAATCGGCCGCGGTCGTAGAAGAACGTCTCCATCGCCTGCCGGCTCCCGATCCAGCCCTCCTGGGCGTGCCAGTCGTCCGGCGGACAGAGCGCCGGCGCGATTCGCACCACGACGCCGTCGACCGTGTCGATCCCGTCCGAATCGACGACGCGGCGGACCTTCGCCGCCTGCTTGTGAAGGTGCCCGGTGTGGATCTCCCGGCACCGGCACCGGCCCCACGCGAACCCGGCCTCCAGCGCCATCAGCGACGGCAGCCGCGCCCGGGCCTTGTCGCCGTGCGCGAATCCCAGCAGCGTTCCATCATGCTCGAGGTACTGCCGGTGCGTGTAGACATCGTGGACTGTCACCCGCCGGTCCCGCGCGAAGTGCGTGCGCAGCAGGAGCCGATACCACGCCGTCATCGTCTCGTCGTGATTGCCCGGCACCACCACGCAGTCGGTCGGCACCGTCTCGGCCGAACGCTCCACGAGCGAGACGAGCGCCCGCGACCCGGTCTCGACCATCCGCTCGAGCCGGCCGTCCCGCTCCAGCGGCGTGCCGCGGGTCGTCTTCGCGTCGGGCGTGTCGTAGTGGAAGAGGTCGCCGAGGAAAGCGATCGTGCGGCGGGCTGGCCGGTGGGCATCGCCCTGGTCGAGGAGCTGCGTGCCGGCGGCGCCGACGAGCCGCTCGGCGTGGTCGATGTCGTAGTCGTCGCCGCCGGTCGTCCGTCCCCAGGCGTACTTGGCAAAGTGGGTGTCCGCGACGACCAGCACTTGCCACGGCCCGGGGCGGGCCTTCGCGGCCTTCGCCGCGGGCCGGCCGATCCGTCCCGCCGCCGCGGCGCCGGCGATCATCGCCTCGACCATCTCGGCGACGGCTGGCCCGGCCTTCGGCCGGAGCCGGACGAAGACGCGGTGGAGGACCGTCACCACCGGCTTGCCCGTCTCGCGGTCGACCGTCGCCACCTCCCATTTCGTCGCCTCGCTCTGGGCGACCTCGAAACGGGTCATGTCGGCCTCGATGTGCCGCAGGAGGTCTTCGACGGTGCGGATCGTCGCCGAGACCGATCGGTATTCGATCTCGCCGCCGGAGCGACGCTCGGTGACTTGCTCGGCGTCGGCGGGCGGCGCCTGCGATGCGGCGGCGACCTTCTCGACGACGGCCTCCGTCAGCCCTTGTTTCCGAGCCATGTTGTCACCCCCTGTGGTCCAACGTCGGAAAGGCCACGGGCCACGAGCTGCTCGGCGATCGCCTTCGAGAGCGCCGCCTTGCTGCCGGGCATCCGGCCGGCGTGCCATTCGGAGCGGATCGCCTCCAGCTCGGCGAGTGTCGCGGCGTCGAGCCTCTCCCACCAGCAGACGTTGCGACGGACGACGGCCGGCACCGCGGCACGGATCGCGTCGGTGAGGCTCGGCACCTTGTCAGCCATCGTTTTCCTCCCCGTGCGTGAATCCGAATCCGTAGAGCGTTCCGGCCAGCTCCTGCGCCATCTCGGTGACGGCCTCCTCCGAGAGGTCCGGCCACCGGGCGTGGAGCATCTCGTGAATCAGCACCTCGGCGAGTTCCTCGCCTTGGACCGAGGCCCGGACGCGGATCGTACGGGCGCCGTAGTCGCACTCACCGTCGCGGTCGGTCGGGATCCGGCTCGTCCGGTGGATCGTCCACCGCTGGTCGCCGATCCAGATCTGCCGCCGCTTCGGTGTCATCCGTGCCTCCGGGCCGCAGTGTCAGCCGGCCGGCTTCGAGGCGTCAGCCCGTGCCGCCTCGATCGCCCGCGAGACAGCGATCCGGGCGGCGGTGGCGATGAACGGGATTCCTCGCTTTTCGGCGACTCCGCGGAGGTGTTCGACAATCTCCTCCAGGCGGCGCCAGCACTCGTCCGGGCCCCAGCGGTCGAGCTGTGCCGAATACTCGGCACACCCGCAC
>JBPCTA010000114.1:0-5319 GCA_051006595.1 Pirellulales bacterium | reverse complement strand
GTCAGGAATGTCATCAGGGCCGGGATGAGAACCGCCTCAGCTGTTCGTCTCGCCCGCCCCGAGAACTGGAACGAGATTCTGCCGTGACTCGCGGCAAAATCCAACGGCACCCCGCTTGGACCGCCTCATTGGCTGCTCCGTGGAGACGACGGCAATCGATCATCCGGCTGCTCGGTTTCGCGTCACATCATCAGAGAGCCCCTCGACTAAACGCAGTAAGCGATACCTCATGGCCGGTGCAGGCCCGGGCTTTCGCATGGCGTTTTGGGCGGAGGCTTTCGCCGGGTATCTCGCGGCCGCCCCTGCGGCGGTAGTCTATCCGCCACATGACAGCCTCCGCTCAGCCCCCTGGCGACACCCGCCTCCAGAGCCTCATCGATGCTGTCCGCGGGGGCGATCCGCGGGCCCGGGAACTCCTGCTTGGCCATGCCTGCGACCGACTGCTTGTCCTCACCCGTCGGATGTTTCACGGCCGCCCGGGCCTGCAGCGGTGGGAGCAGACCGACGATGTCTTTCAAAACGCCATGCTGCGGCTCCACAGAGCACTCGAAACCGTCGAGGTGGAGGACGTCCGTCACTTTTTTAACCTGGCCGCCGTCCAGATCCGCCGCGAACTCATCGACCTCGGCCGCAAGCACTTCGGACCCCACGGCATCGGCCGCAACCACCACACCGACCACCAGCCCGGTGACGACGGAGGCGGCACCCTGCATGCGATCGAGGCCGAGCCGGCGGACCTCGGCGAGTGGACCGCCTTCCACGAGCGGGTGGAGGCCCTTCCGGGAGAGGAGCGGGAGGTGTTTGACCTCCTCTATTACGAGGGCATGTTGCAGGAAGAAGCCGCGACGATTCTGGGGTGCTCCGTCAGAACGATCCGCCGCCGCTGGAACGACGCAAAGCTTCGGCTTCACGGGGGCCTGACCGATGGACCCGCAGAGTCGTGAAACACTCGCCGACCTCCTGCTCGCCTGGGAGGACGCCTTCCGCGCCGGCCACGATCTCTCGGCCGCGGAACTGGCCCGGGAGCAGCCCGCTCTCATCGAAGCGCTCGAGCGTCGGATCCGCGTGCTGAAGGCCACTTTCTGGATCGACCATCCGCAGGAGTGCTCGGAGGGAGCTTCCGAACCGCCGCCGCCGAGCGGCCGCCTGCTTGGCAGCCGCTACCGGCTCGACGAGCGGATCGCCGTGGGGGGATTCGCGGAGGTCTGGCGGGCATTCGACACCGAGCTCCAGCGGACCGTGGCGGTCAAGATCCCGAAGGCGGCGCGGATCGCCATGAAAGACGCCTTTCTCGCGGAGGCCCGGCGGGTCGCGCGGCTTCGGCATCCGGGCATCGTGTCGGTCCACGACGTGGGCACGGACGGCGAGGAATGCTTCATCGTCTCGGAGTTCATGGATGGCGGCAGCCTCGCCAACCCGCTGGCCCGCGGACCGATCGATCAGCCTCAGACCATCCGCTGGCTCGGGCAGATCGCCGACGCCCTCGACTTTGCCCATCGCGAGGGCGTGATCCACCGCGACGTGAAGCCGGCCAACATCCTCCTGAATCATCATGGCGACGCGGTACTCGCCGACTTCGGCATCGCCCAATCGGCGACGAAGAGCGGCGAGTTTGCCCCGAGCGTCGGCACCCTCCGCTACATGGCCCCAGAGCAGTTCACCGGCGGCTCCATCACCGCCGCTGGCGATATCTACAGCCTCGGCATCGTGCTGCACGAAGCGCTCACGGGCGCGACCCCGCACTCGAGCGATGCCGCTCCGGCGATTCGCACCGAAGTGACGAGCAACCGCGACCTACGGCTTGCTTCATCACTGCCGCCCGGACTCGCGGCCGTCTGTCGGCGGGCCATCGATCGCGATCCAACGCGAAGGCATGAAACAGCCGCGGCCTTTGCCAGCGACCTGCGAAGCGCCGCGGGGCCCGCCACGCCGCGGGGATTCGGACGGCGGAGCGCGCTGGCGGTCGCGGCCGCGATTCTCGCCGTGACCGCTGGCCTGACGCTCGCCAGCCGCCAACCGGAGCCGGCGCCCTCGCCAGCCCGCCCCGAGCGAGCGGCCCGCGCGTCGACGGTCCTCGTCCCCGTTGCCCCTGCCGCAAAGCCGGCCCGGCTCCTCGGGTCTGAGCACGATCGCCAGGCCATCGAGCTCAGATTTCCACGCATCGAGGCGTCTCTCCCATATGTGGTTTCGGCACGCGGTGTCGGCCTGTACCGCGAGTGGCAGGAAGTGCCCGACACGTATGTTGGACCGCTCGCCAACGACACCGAATGCTCGATCACCTTTCGTTTCGACTTCGCGTTGCCACTCGTCGAGGCGCGGCTGATCGCCGTCTCCCAATGCTGGGATTTCACGCCGGAGCCTGGCGGGATGGGCCGCGGCGCGGCGGCGGTGGATGTGTCGCAGGACGGCATCGAATGGATCACGATCCGCGACACCATTGCGGGCCTTGCCTGGGGTGACGACTGGTCTATCGACGAACCGCTGCCCGCGGCAGTGCTGGGCGGCCGGTCGCTCTGGGTGCGGGCCAGGCTCCTGACAAACGGTTCGCCAAACACGGGCTACAGCGTGGCCCAGTTTGGCCGGAACCGTGCCGATCCGTCGCAGCCCACGTTCGGCATCGTCGCCGAGTTCGCCAGGCCGGAATAGACGCCGTGGATGGCCGTTCGGGCATGAGCCGCGCGCCAGGGCATCCCGCGGCCTCACGGCCGGTCGGCTGGCACGGAATCGGGCAGCCGGGCCAACACCCGCAGCGGGCCGCCGCTGCCGCCGGCGATCTTCATCGGTAGCGCCACCACGAAGGCGGCCTCCTCGGGGAGCTTTTCCAGCCCGTCGAGATTCTCGAAGATCGGCACGTTCCCGGTGCAGAGTGCCACGTGGGATCCAAACAGCGTCGACGGCCCGAAGTCGATGCTCGCCGTGTCGATCCCCACCGCCTTCACCCGGCGATGCTCCACGAGCCACTTTGCCCCATCCGGCGACAGCCCGGGAAACTTCAGCAGCGGCACCGCGTCCGGCCCCTTCACGTCGGTGCCGAGATAGGCCGTGCGATCGCCCCATCGCTTCGACCAGCCGGTTCGCACGATCACGATCACGTCGACGAGCTGCCGAACATGCTCCCTCTCCCAGGCCACGAAATCGTCGGGCGTGACTTCGTAGAGCGGATTCGCCGCACACTTGGCCCGCACGTCGATCACCGCGGCCTCGCCCACGAGTCGCTCCGGCTCGATCTGATCGGCCGTGTGGTGTCCCTCCGCGAAGTGCCGCGGGGCATCGAGGTGGGTGCCGCCGTGCTCCGCCGTCGCAAACCGATTGGCCGCATAGTAATAGCCCTTGGGATTCGGACCATTCTTGCCCTCCTCGAACTGGAATCCCTTCTCCGTGGGCCAGTAGATCGTCGAGGCATCGAAGGCGTGCGTGAGATCGAGCCACGTGCCGGCTGCGAATCGCTGGGCGTCCGATCGCACTGCGGGCTGCACAGGCGACCGCGACTCAGCGGGCACAAGCGGCACCGCCGGGATCGAGGCCGGCGGTGGCGAGAGCATCGCCTGGCCGCATACGACTGCCGCCGTGCATCCCGCAAACGCGATCGCCGCAAGCAAAGACCGACGGGGACTCACGGCGAGTTCCCACCGCCCGCCGGAGCCGGGGCCGACGTGGCCGCTGCAGTGGAGGATCCGCCGCCACCCCCCTTATCCTTGTCATCCACCCGCACAAGGAGCATCTGTTCGACCTTGCCACCGTCGCGATGCACGAGGATCGTCGTCTGCTTCTGGGTGAGGTTCGAGAGCCCCGCCTCGTACACGGGCGTTTTCTTGTCGCCGATGGTCCACGCGGCCCGCTGCGACTTCTTGTCGACCTTGCCGGTGATGTTCATGGTCGAATCCGACACGGCATCGTAATAGCTGCCCCGCAGCAGCCCCGTCTTGTCGATCGCCAGGCTCATGAACGTGCTGGGATTCGACTCCTCCGAGCGGGCCATCGCAAACACGCCGAGCGGCCGCCACTGGTCGTCGGCGGCAACCTTTACATCGGGGCCGCCCTGCGTGGCGATCGCCGAGGCCTGCTGGGCGTATTCCTCGGCAGATCCCACCCGCGTGCCCTGCACATAGACACCGTCATCCTGATAGCAGACCGTCGTGCCGTAGTTGTAGGAAACGGGCGCCGCGCCGTAGCCGCCCCAGCCGGCGAGGTCGCCCCAGGCCAGTCCGGCCATCATGCCCATTCCCATGCCCCAGCCGAAGCCGCCCCACCAGCCGCCCGGCCACCAGTTGTTGAAGTGATTGCCATACCAGCCGCGGCCACCATACCAGCCGCCGTTGTAGAAGTTGTTGCGGATCATGTCGCCACGGCCGGCGAGCGCGCCCGCCGAGTAAGGTCGGACCACGCCGCGGCCGAGGCCATCTCTCCCCAAACCATCCCGATTGAGCGCGTCTCGACCCACTCCCTGATTTGCAATCCGCTGAAAGTCGGCCCGCGAGAGATTCCCGGCACCGGCGAAATGACTGCCGGCGAGATCGCGGCCAGCATCACCATTCAGCGGCCGGCCACCGTCGAGCGGTCGCCCGCCATCCAAGGGCCGACCTCCGTCCAGTCTGCCGCCGTCAAGGTCACGGCCTCCGTCAACCACGCGATCGCCTCCGAAACTGCGGTCGCCTCCCAAATCGCGACCACCATCAAAGCCGCGACCACCATCGAAGCCGCGGTCCCCGCCGAAGTCGCCGCCGCGGAAATCACCCCCGCCAAAATCCCGGCCCCCGCCACCACCGAAATCACGGCCACCGCCTCCGCCGAATCCACCTCCACCACCGCCTCCGCCATGAAACCCACCGCCGCCGCCGTGGCCGCCCCCGCCACCGTGCGCCCAGACGGTCATCGGCATCGAGCCCTGGCCCAGTACGGCGGCCATCGCCAGCACGAAGCCCATTCGGCCCGCCGCGCTGCTCCGGTGATTCCTCGTGTTCATGCTCATGGTCGCGAATCCTGTCATGTTGATGGGTCTCGTCCTTTGATTGTTCGGTTTCACCGTGTCCCAAGCAGTTCGCCCAAAAGGCTCACGCCCTTCGACTCGCACGTCGAACCGCTCGCGGCGTGTGCCACACGATCCGCACGCGCTCCTACCGCACCTTCTTGAAGTTGAGCGGCATCGCATCGGGCAGGTTCACGCCGTCGATCGATCGTTCGATCATGTGGGTCGTGCATCGCCCCTCGCCCGTGGGTGAAATCACCTGCACCCAACTGGCCACCCGGCCCCGCACCGCGTCCGACGGCGTGCCCGTCATCACCTTGTCGAAGGCTGCGCCGTCCCACTCGTAGTAGCCC
>JBPCTA010000113.1:0-3520 GCA_051006595.1 Pirellulales bacterium | reverse complement strand
GCCGGCAGGCGTGAAGATGCGATTGGGATCGACGCGGTGCTCGGTGTCTCCGAGATGGAAGGCGAGCTCGCGGGCTCCGGTGTGCCGAAGTTCGACGAGCCGTCCTCCCCGATCACGGAGCACTTCCACGGCAGCCTCGACGGCCGTCTCCTCGTCGTCGTGGACGCTGACGAAGGCGACCACGGGGCCGTCGGGGTGGCTCGAGGGATTCTTCGGTGCATACGCGTGGCTAACGCCGTCGATTCGCGAGTCGCCCACGGCAAACGTCCGCGATCGAATGTCATCGGAGGCCATCACGACTCCGGCGGATGCAAGCACCGCCACCAGAGCCGCCACTGGTCGGCCGGCGATCGAATCACGGCAGTGAATGCAGCAAGGCATTGATCAATGGGCCGAGCGAGGCTGACCGAGTCGGGCGACGCGGCACGATGATAGCGTAAGCCTCGACGGCCCAGGCCAAACCTGGCTTCCCGGCCGAGTGGATGAAGCCCGCCCCGCCGTGGGCGGCGAACGGAACCGCATTGCCCTGTGGAGCCTCTGGCTGACGGGATACTATGGAGCCTTTCCCGGCTCCGGCGGCCGCCCGCCCTGCCGCCCGCCCTGCCCCGCAGCAACTCCCATGTTCGACCCCGTTCGCGGCCAACCCGACTTTCCCGCCCTCGAAGCCTCGATCGCCGCCTGGTGGCGGGAGCACGGCACCTACGAGCAGTCGCTCGACCGCCGCCGCGGGGCGCCACGGTTCGTCTTCTTCGAAGGTCCGCCGACCGCCAACGGTATGCCGCATCCCGGCCACTGCCTGACGCGGACGATCAAGGATCTCTATCCGCGTTACCGGACGATGCGCGGACAGTATTGCGAGCGGAAGGCCGGCTGGGACACGCACGGTCTCCCTGTCGAGGTCGAGGTCTGCAAGGAACTCGGCATCCATTCGAAGGCCGAGATCGAGGCCTACGGCGTCGAGCCCTTCATTCACAAGTGCCAGGAGAGCGTCTGGCGGTACATGAAGGAGTGGGAAACGCTCACGGAACGAATCGGCTTCTGGATCGACCTTTCCAAGGCCTACGTCACCTACCATCAATCCTATGTCGAGAGCGTCTGGTGGGCGCTCGCCGAACTCTTCGACAAAGGGCTCCTCTACCAAGGGCACAAGATCGTCTGGTGGTGGGCACAGGGGGGCACTGCGCTTTCCAGCGGCGAGGTGGGGCAGGGTTACAAGGAAGTCGCCGACCCGAGCGTCTCCGTGGCCTTTCCTCTGCTCGATGCCGCCGGTGTGCCGACCAACCGCAGCATGGTCGCCTGGACGACCACGCCCTGGACGCTTCCCTCCAACCAGTTTGCCGCCGTGAAGGCCGATCTCAGCTATGTCGTCCTCCGTGAAAGCACCGCCACCGACGCCCCGGAATACATTGTGGCCGAGCCGCTTGCCGCCGGCCTCGGCGAGAAGCTGAAGAAGGAGTTCGACATCGTCGAGCGGCTGCCCGGCTCGGCCCTCGTCGGCCGCTCCTACCTGCCTCCATTCGATACCTTTCGAGCGGCCGGCCCATCCGCCACCGCGCCGCTCGCCGCAGGCGGCACGGAGGCCGTCGCCTGGCGGGTGGTCGCCGCCGACTTCGTGACCACCGACTCGGGCACCGGCATCGTCCACATCGCGCCCGCCTTCGGCGAGGAGGACTACACCGTGCTCGTCGCCGAGCAGGCCCGTTTCGCCCCCGGACACGGCCCGGCACTCCTCAACCCCGTCGCCCCCGACGGCACGTTCACCGACGTCTTCGGGATGGGCAGCGGTCGATTCGTGAAGGACTGCGACCGCGACATCACCCGTGATCTCCGGAGTCGCGGCCTGCTCGTCCACCAGGAGCAGTATGTTCACGACTATCCTTTCTGCTGGCGGGCCGACGCCGATCCGCTCATCCAATACCCGCGGCAGAGCTGGTTCATCCGCACGAGCCAGTTCCGCGAGCAGATGCTCGCCAACAACGCCCTGATCCACTGGCTGCCGGAGCACATCAAAGACGGCCGATTCGGCAACTTCCTCGAAACCAACGTCGACTGGGCCCTCTCCCGCGAGCGCTACTGGGGCACGCCGCTGCCGATCTGGGTGTGCGAGGAGACGGGCAAAGGGGAAGCGATCCGATGCTATGCCGACCTGCTGGCCAAGCCGGGCATGCAGGGGGCTGATGTGTTTGCGAAGGCCAAGGCGGCAAACCCCGATCTCTCCGACGACCTCAAGGTCCACAAGCCCTACATCGACGCGGTCAGCTACGACTCGCCGTTTGCGGCGGGGGCGCGGATGCGGCGGGTGACCGAAGTGATCGACTGCTGGTTCGACTCGGGCGCGATGCCGTTTGCCCAGTGGGGCTGGCCGCATCGCGGGCAGGCCGAGTTTGAGCCGCAGTTCCCGGCCGATTTCATCTCCGAGGCGATCGATCAGACGCGGGGCTGGTTCTACAGCCAGCTCGCGATCAGCACGCTCCTGTTTGGAGCCAAGGCCGGCGCCGCGGCTCGCCCCGCGCCGCATCCCTTCAAAACCTGCATCGTCCTTGGCCACATGCTCGGCGAAGACGGCCAGAAGATGAGCAAGAGCAAGCGGAACTACCGCGAGCCCGCCGAGATCTTCGACAAGTTCGGCGCCGACGCGCTCCGCTGGTTTTTTCTCGCCGGCCAGGCCCCATGGACGAGCATCCGCTACAGCGAACGGGCCATCAAGGAGAGCATCCCCGAGTTTCTGCTGCGGCTCTGGAACGTCTATTCCTTCTTCACGATCTACGCGCGGATCGACGGCTTCGATCCCGGACGGGCGCTCGATGCCCCCGGCATGCTCGATCATGCCGATCTCGCGAAGGCCAGAGGCGCGCGGCCCGTGCCCGAGCGGGGCGAACTAGACCGCTGGATGCTCTCCGAGCTCAACGCCGTCGCCTCCGCGATGACGGCGAAAATGGACGCCTACGATCACTTCGGCGCCGCCCAGCAGCTCACCGGGCTCGTCGATGCCGTGAGCAACTGGTTTGTGCGTCGCAGCCGCGACCGCTTCTGGGCCGCGGGGCGAGCCGATGGCGGCCCGGAGGCGAACCAGGAGAAGCTCGACGCTTACTGGACGCTCTACGAAACGCTCCTGACGGTCGCCAAGCTCGCCGCGCCGTTCGTGCCGTTCACGACTGAGGCGCTCTGGCGGAATCTGGCCGGCGCGGCCTTTGGCGGTCGGGCCCCGGAGAGCGTGCACCTCACCGACTATCCTGCCGGCGACGCCCGGCTCGTCGATCACGATCTCGTCCGGCGGATGGCGGTGGTTCGCGACGTGGCCTCGCTCGGCCGCGCGGCCCGGGCCGCTGAAAAGCTCAAGGTGCGGCAGCCGCTGCAGAAGGTGGAGGTGATCCTCGCCGATTCGCGGCCCGACGACGCCGCTTGGCTCGAGGCGCATGCCGATCTCGTCTGCGACGAGCTCAACGTGAAGCAGTTCGAGGTCTGCGGCGAGCCCGATCGCTACATCACACGATCGGTCCTTCCCGACCTCAAGAAGCTC
>JBPCTA010000112.1:0-7864 GCA_051006595.1 Pirellulales bacterium | reverse complement strand
GCACTCCAGCGACGAGAAATCCTCCGCCGGCGTTCGCCGGGTATAGATCCGGAGAAAGGTGGGCGTCGCCATCAGGATCGTGGCGTGGTACTCCCTCGCGAGTTTGCCAACCACCTGCGCATCGCGGGGATCGGCATGGTAGGCGACGGCGGGTTCGAGGGTGAGCGGCGTCCAGAGGGTGGTCGTGTAGCCGTAGGAATGAAAAAACGGAAGCACGCCGAGGGCCACGTCGCTCGGAGACATGTGGAGCAACGCATCGATCGCCCGCACGTTCGAGCCGACATTCTCGTTCGTGAGCACCACCCCCTTCGGATCGCCGGTCGAGCCCGACGTGAAGATCACCGTCAGCGTTTCGTCGGGCCCCATGCGATCGAGGCCGAAGGTCCGCTCCAGCATTCCGAGCGGCATGATCCGCGACTGGACGAAGGCCACTGCCTTGTCGACCGCCGTGGCCTGCGTGCGGAGCGCCCCGGCATCGAGGATTCGGTCGCCCACCGCGAGTTTCACGCGGGCGAGAAAGACGGGGCTCGTAATCACATGCCGGAGGTGGGCCCGCTCCATGCAGACGTCGAGAATCGACTGCGACGACGTGTAGTTGAGATTGACGGCCGCCCGGCCCGAAAGGGCGAGGGCCGCGTTGACGATCGCGGCGCCGACGGTCGGCGGCAGGAGCACGCCCACCATCTTTTCATCCGGGCCGAGCACGCGATCAAGCACCCGTTTCGCGACGAGAATGCGCAGCAGGAGGTCATTGCCCGTGACCCGCGTGCCGAGCGAGTCGGCCAGCTTCATCCGCTTGCCCGCGCTGCGGCAGGCCCGGAGCATGAGCCGCTGCAGAACGAGCGGCCTGCCGGCTGTGGATGAACCGCTGACTTCCGTGGTCGCTGCCATGGTCGCTGGAACTCGCCGGGGACGGGTTTCGCCGAGGCTCGTTGCCCCGTTCCGCGGGGCCATTAGAATCGCGTTGTGCCGGCGTGAACAGCCAAAAGTCCCGCGCTGCGGGGCATGCGGCCGCATCCGCCCCACGGACACCTGTCGCGTGTCCGGGCGACCCGGCGGCCCCACGGAACCCCAGCGGATGCCCCGGTACCAGCCCTCGCGAATCGAGCCGAAATGGCAGGAGTGGTGGCAGTCGAACGATACGTTCGCCACGCCGCGGCTGCCGACGGGTCGCAAGGCCTACGTTCTCGACATGTTTCCGTACCCCAGCGGGGACGGTCTGCATGTCGGCCACCCCGAAGGCTACACGGCCACCGACATCGTGGCTCGGTTCGAGCGGATGCGGGGCACGAGCGTGATGCACCCGATGGGCTTCGATGCCTTTGGTCTGCCCGCGGAGGAATACGCGATCCGCACGGGCACCCCGCCCCGAGAGAGCACGGATCGCAACATCGCGACGTTCACGCGGCAGCTGAAGATGCTCGGCTTCAGCTACGACTGGAATCGCGTGCTGGCGACGACCGACCCCGGCTACGTCCGCTGGACGCAGTGGATCTTCCTCGTGCTCTTCGACACGTGGTTCGATGCGGCCGAGCAGAAGGGGCGACCCATCGCCGAACTGCCGATCCCCGAATCCGTCGCAGGCGACGGTGCGGCGGCGATCGCCGCCTATCGCGATTCCCACCGGCTCGCCTATCAATCCGAGGCCCCGGTCAACTGGTGTCCGGCCCTCGGCACCGTCCTGGCCAATGAAGAGGTGATCGGGGGCGTGAGCGAGCGGGGAGGCCATCCGGTGGTCCGTATCCCGCTCCGGCAATGGATGCTCCGCATCACGGCCTACGCCGACCGACTCGAGCGGGAACTCGAGGGGCTCGACTGGCCCGCGAGCATCAAGAAGCTGCAGTGCGATTGGATCGGCAGGAGCACGGGAGCGGAGGTCGATTTCCTGATCGCCAAGGCAGAATCGTCCGCGGCCTACGACCAGTGGCGCGAGACCCGCGTTGCAGCCGGCTTTCCCGAGAAGCCGGGTGACGACGTGCTGCGGATCTACACCACACGGCCCGACACGCTCTACGGCGTGACCTTCATGGTCATCGCGCCCGAGCATCCGCTCCTCGACGCGATCACCGTGCCGTCGCAGCGGGCGACGATCACCGCCTACCGCGATGCGGCCGCCCGGAAGAGCGATCTCGACCGCACCGATCTGGCCCGCGAGAAGTCGGGCGTGTTCACCGGCGCCCACGTCATCCACCCGCTGACAGGCAGGCCGATTCCCGTCTGGGTGGCCGACTACGTGCTGGCCACCTACGGCACCGGAGCCATCATGGCCGTGCCTGCGCACGATGACCGCGACTTCGAGTTTGCGAAGGCCTACGGGCTCGACGTGATCACCGTCATCGAGCCGGCTGACGGATCGGCCGCGGCCCCGGGCGAGCTCTTCTGCGGCGACGGCCGCGGCGTATGCTCCGGTCCCTACACGGGGCTCACGAGCCGCGAGTTTATCCCGCGGGTCTCCGCCGATCTGGAATCCGCGGGCCTGGGCCGCCGGGCGGTGAACTACAAACTCCGTGACTGGCTCTTCAGTCGGCAGCGATTCTGGGGGGAGCCATTTCCGATTCTCCACGAACTCGATGCCGAGGGCATTCCCACCGGTGCGATCCGCGCGGTGGACGCGAGTGAACTACCCGTCGGCCTGCCGCAGCTCAGCGACTTCCGCCCCGGCGACACGCCCGATCCGCCACTCTCCCGGTCGGCCCCGGAATGGCTGTTCGTGGAACGCGACGGCAAGCGGTATCGGCGGGAGACCAACACCATGCCCCAGTGGGCGGGTTCGTGCTGGTACTACCTTCGGTTCCTCGACCCGACCAACGACGAACACCTCCTGGCGGCCGACATCGAGAAGGCGTGGATGCCCGTCGATCTCTATGTCGGCGGCGCCGAACATGCCGTGCTCCACCTCCTCTACAGCCGGTTCTGGCACAAGGTGCTGTTCGACCGCGGCCATGTGTCCCAGCCCGAGCCGTTCGGGAAACTTGTCAATCAGGGCATGATCCTCGGCGAGGTCGAGTTCACGGGCTACCGCAGCGCGAAGGGGGGCTGGGTCACGGCCGAGAAGCGAGGTCCGGAGGACATCGCGGCCAAGGTGCCGGCCGACCAGGTGGAGAAACAGGGCGAGCACTTCGTGCTGCGCGATGCCCCGAAGATTCGCGTGGAGAGCCGGGCCTACAAGATGTCGAAGAGCCGCGGCAACGTGGTGAACCCCGATCAGGTGGTCCGCGACTTCGGCGGCGATTCGCTGCGGCTCTACGAGATGTTCATGGGGCCACTGGAGGCGACGAAGCCCTGGAGCACGACCGGTGTGAGCGGCGTCCGAGGGTTCCTCGATCGCTGCTGGCGGCTGGTGGTCGATGAGCGGGCCGACGACCTGGCCCTCGCTCCTCAGGTCTGCGACGACGCCCCGAGCGACGATCAACTCCGCGAACTGCACCGCACGATCGACAAGGTGACCCGCGATATCCAGTCGCTGTCGTTCAATACGGCGATCGCTCGAATGATGGAGTTCGTGAACTTCTGCACGCCGCTGGAGCGGCGGCCGCGAGAGATCCTGACGCCCTTCGTGACGATTCTCTCCCCCTTCGCTCCGCACCTCGCCGAGGAGCTCTGGGAGATGCTCGGCAAGCCCGCCCCCGTCTCGCTCGTGGCCTGGCCGGTGGTCGAGGAGCGGTGGCTCAGGGACGAGAGCGTGGAGATTCCGGTGCAGATTCAGGGCAAGCTCCGCGGCCGCATCGTCGTGCCTGCCGACGCCGACGTGGAGACCATGAAGGCCGCCGCCGCCGCCGATCCGAAGATTGCCGAACAGCTCGCCGGGCGGCAGGTGGTCAAGGTCGTCGCCGTTCCCGGGCGGCTCGTGAACTTCGTGCTCAAGGGCTAGCCGACCGGCGGGGGATAGTCGTCTTTCGTGCCCGGGAGCGGTTCCGTAGCATGGGAGGCTTTCCAGTCGTCGGTCCAGCGAGGAGCAGCCATCCATGCCAGTCAAGCGCGTCCTGGCCCTGGTCCTCGGTGGCGGCCGAGGCACGCGACTGTTCCCGCTCACCCGCGACCGCTCGAAGCCGGCCGTGCCGCTGGCCGGGAAGTACCGGATCATCGACGTGCCGCTGTCGAACTGCATCAACAGCGGCGTGCAGCGAATCTACGTGCTCACGCAGTTCAACTCCGTGAGCCTTCACCGCCACATCCGCCGCACCTACACCTTCGACCCGTTCAGTGGCGGCTTCGTCGAAATCCTCGCCGCGCAGCAGACGCTCGACAACTCGGGCTGGTATCAGGGCACGGCCGACGCCGTCCGGCAGAATGTTCGCTACCTGCAGCAGGCGGACATCAAGCACGTGCTGATCCTGTCGGGCGATCAGCTCTACCGGATGAACTACGCCGACATGCTGGCCACCCACATGGCCCACAACGCCGACGTGACGATTGCCGGCATTCCCGTGGGCGACGACGCGGCGTCGGCGCTCGGCATCATGCGGCTCGACGGCGCTGGTCGTGTTGAAGGCTTCCTCGAAAAGCCACAGACGGCCGCCGAACTCGAGATGTTTCGCACCGATCCGGCCTGGATCGAGGGTCAGGGCATCCCCGCCAAGGGCCGCTCGCTGATGGCGAGCATGGGCATTTATCTCTTCAACCGCGACTGCCTGCTCGATCTGCTCACGAAGACCGACTACCGGGATTTCGGCCGCGAGGTGTTTCCGGCCGCCATCCGTGCGAAGCACGTGCAGCTTCACCCGTTCGACGGGTATTGGGAGGACATCGGCACGATCCGCCCCTACTTCCAGTGCAATCTCGACCTCGCCGGCACCGCGCCTCCCTTCGATCTGGTGAGCGCCGAGGCGCCGATCTATTCCCGCGGCCGCTTTCTGCCGCCGTCGCGCATCGGCGGAGCGAGCATCCGCAATAGTCTCGTGTCCGACGGCTGCATCGTGGGATCAGGGGCCGTGATCGAAAATAGCGTGATCGGGCTTCGCTGCGTGATCGGTCGCAACGTGGTGATCCGAGATTCGGTGATCCTTGGCAACGACTTCTACGAGCCCGTGGACGGCATCGCCGAGAGCACTGCCCGCGGCATGCCGCTGCTCGGAATCGGCGACGACACGATCATTGCCGGCGCGATCGTCGACAAGAACGTCCGCATCGGCAAGCGGGTGCGAATCGTCAACGAGCACGGCTGGCAAAATACCGCCGACAGCGACAGGTTCACCATTCGCGACGGCGTGGCGGTGATCCCCAAAGACGCCATCGTGCCGGACGGCTGGATTCCCGACCCAGGCAACGTGAAACTCGCGTAGCGTGGGGCAGACCTGTTCCACAGCCGGCTAGCGGCGCGAACGCCAGCCCGGCGTCTCCGCCAGCGGCGCGACTGGCAGAATGACCGCCTCGGCCTCCATCGTGCCTTCCGTGGCGACGTCCGTGGGCAGCTCGATGGCCTCGGTCTCCGCCTCGCTGTCGTCGGACTCGCTGTTGACCACGAGCACGCTGGTGGTCTCGGCCGGAGTGGCTTCGGATCCGTCCGCCGACGGACCGTCGAGCGGCGGATCGGCGAGCGTGGGCTCCTGAAACGTCACCTGCCTGAGGCGGGCTCCATCCCCGCTGCCGGCGATCTGGGCATCGTCAGCCGAGGCCTGCTTCACCAGCGGTGGCCACGGACGAGGAGATGCGCCGAGCGGCAAGATGCCGCCGCTGCGGGCCCGAAAATCGTTCTGGGGCACCGAACCGTTTGGCACCGGCCCCGAGTAGTCGTACGGATCGGGGCACATGGTGCACCCGGAGAGCCCTGCCACGGCCACGACCGCGATGAGGCGGGCCGTCAGCGGCCCGAAACGTCGGACAAGGCGATCCATGCGCATCCGTCGTCCTTCCCCAGCGCAGGCCTGGCCGGGCTTCCCCGGCACTCGCCCGCCCGCCATCAGCGGCTGCTCCCCTCCCCCACGACCCACAGAAGTGATCGGATCGTTACGACCCGTCTCTTCAGCAATTCGTGCCCAAAACCTCGGGGAACACCGCCGGCAGCCGGGATCAGAGGTTCACGCCCATGTCGGCCATCATGAGCCGCATGTCGTCCCAGACGTCGCGTTTTGCGGCAGGATTCCTGAGGAGATAGGACGGATGGTAGGTGCAGATCACCTTGGCAGAGCCGTAGGTGAACCATCGTTTCCGCAGCCTTCCGATCGGATCGACCGTCTTGAGCAGGGCCTGGGCCGCCGATGTGCCCAGGCAGCAGATGTATTCCGGCGAGATCACCTCGAACTGCCGTTCGAAGAAGGGCCGACAGTTCGCCACTTCCTCCGCCGCCGGCGGGCGGTTTCCAGGCGGTCGGCACTTGAGGACATTGAGGATGTAGACGTCTTCGCGTCGCAGGCTGCAGGCCTCGATGATCTTCGTGAGCAACTGCCCTGCCCTGCCCACGAACGGCTCGCCCGAGGCATCTTCGTCGGCGCCGGGCGCCTCGCCGAAGAAGCAGATTCGGGCATCGGCCGGCCCTGTCCCAAACACGGTGTTCGTGCGCGCCGCCGCCAGTTCCCCGCACTTCGTACAGTCGGCGACCTGCTGATGAAGCACGCGGAGTTCCACGCGGAGTTCACGGCCACGATCGGAGTCTGCCGCAGACATCCCAGCGGCTACCACCGGCCGCGAAACGGGTTCCCGTTGAGGCTCGCCGGAAACCGCGACGGTCGGCTGGCCGCCGCTGCGGGTGGCGGAGGCCTTCGGCAACTGGGTGACTCCCGCTGCCGCAAGACTCTCGAGCCGCTGCTTCAGGGCTCGCGAATGATTCGAGTCCCAATGATTTTCCATGGGTCCGTTCGCGTCAGGCGGTCAGAGCGCCCGTCGATGCCGCTTCGGCCCGCGGCCTTTGCCCAAGAGCGTCGCTGCCGGCGGCCGCTTGGGCTCATCGGGACTGCCCGCGGCTCCCGCAGCATCGGCGGCCGCCTTCTCGAATCCACCGGTCGGGATCCGCTCCACGGGGGCCGGCTTCGGCCGGCGGTCGAAGGCCTCGAAGCCCTCGATCTCATCCCGCTTCAGCAGTCGTTCGATCCGGATCTCGATCCTCGTGAGCTGCGGCCCCTCCTCGGGGCTCACGAACGTGAAGGCGATGCCCTCCCGGCCCATGCGGCCGGTCCGGCCCACGCGATGCACGTAGTCATCGCAGAACTCGGGGATGTCGTAGTTCACGATATGCGACACGCTCGAGACATCGATGCCACGGCCCACCACGTCGGTGGCCACCAGGATCTTCACGGCGCCGTCACGAAACTGCTTCATCACCCGGTCGCGAATGCTCTGGGAGAGATCGCCGTGGATGCATGCCACATCGTCGGCCGCGGAACGCGATTGCCGCTGCCGGCGCCGCTGGAGTTTCTCGAAAATCTTGTCCGTGCCCCGCTTCGTCCGGCAGAACACGATGACCTGTCGGGGATCCTCGCGATCGAGGAGCCGCTCGAGCAGATCGAACTTCCGGGTCGGATCGACGGTGAAATACCGCTGCTCGATCGTCTCCACGGCCAGTTCGTTGATCGAGAAATCCATGATTTCAGGATCGCGCATGTACCGCGTGGCCAGTTTCTGCACCGGCGGCGGAACGGTCGCGGAGAGGAGCAGCGTCTGTCGGCTCTCGGGGCAGCGACGGAGAATCTTTTCGATGTCGGGCCGAAACCCGATGTCGAGCATGCGATCGGCCTCGTCGAGCGTGAGCATTTCAATGGCTGAAAACGAGATCGTGCCGCGGCTCATGTGATCGAGAACCCTGCCCGGCGTGCCGACGACCACCGCCGGGTGCTTCGCCAGTTTGTCGATCTGTCCCTTGATCGGATTGCCACCATAGACGGCGACGCAATGAATCTTGGAACCGAGCGCGAGTTTCTCGAACTCGTCC
>JBPCTA010000111.1:0-5125 GCA_051006595.1 Pirellulales bacterium | reverse complement strand
TTTCTGGCCTCGTCGGCCGCGTTCACCAGCACAGTTGCCGGCACATTCGCCAGCGCGGTAGCCGCGCGGTCGCTCGTGGCGGTCGGCGCCGACCCTGCCCCTGCCGCCACCGCATCGGTGCCGTTTCGGATTTCCCTGGCCGAGTGGTCGCTCCACCAGACCATCTTTGCCGGCAAGCTTGACAACCTCGACTTTCCACGGGCAGCGAAGCAGGAGTTTGGCATCGAGGCCGTCGAATACGTCAATCAGTTCTTCAAGGACAAGGCGCAAGACGCCGACTACCTCTCCGAACTCGCCAAACGGGCCGAGGACGAGGGGGTGACCAACGTCCTCGTCATGTGCGACGGGCTCGGCAACCTCGGCGATCCCGACGACAAGGCACGCACGGAGGCGATCGAAAAGCATTACCCATGGGTCGAGGCGGCCAAGCGGCTCGGCTGCCACTCGATTCGTGTCAACGCGGCGAGCAAGGGCACGTTCGAAGAGCAGCAGAAACTCGCTGCCGACGGTCTGGCACGGCTCTCGGAGTATGCGGCGCAGCTCGGCATGAACATCATCGTGGAAAACCACGGCGGCCTCTCCAGCAACGGGGAGTGGCTGGCTGGAGTGATGAAACTCGTCGATCAACCGAACTGCGGCACCCTGCCCGACTTCGGCAACTTCCACGACTATGACCGCTACCGCGGTGTCGAGGAGCTGATGCCCTTTGCCAAGGGCGTGAGCGCCAAGAGCCACGAGTTCGATGCCGATGGCAACGAAGTGCGAACCGACTACCGCAAGGTGATGAAGCTCGTGCTCGACGCGGGCTATCACGGCTGGGTGGGCATCGAATACGAGGGCAAGGGGCTCTCCGAAGCCGACGGCATCATGGCGACGAAAAAACTCCTCGAGCGGATTCGCGACGAGATGGCCTGACGGCGGTTGACCAGACGAAGTCTCCGCCGGTAGAGTTCGCCCTCTTGCTTCTCCTTCCCGCCCCCCTCCGCACCTCCTCGTTCACGATGCCCCACCACGACACTCGGACCCTCGAGTCCGGCTCTGCCCGCCTCTCCCGCCTCCTTCGCACTGGTGAAACCCACGTCGGCCTCGGTGTTTTCGCCCGTCGCCGAATCGCCGAGGGTGTCGTCCTCGCGGAGGTGCTCGGAAAGATTCTCGACGACCATCCCGAAGACTCGAGCTATGTCATGGAACTGCCGGGTGGCAGGCTCCTCGACCCCGCCCCGCCGCTCCGCTTCGTAAACCACAGTTGCGATCCGAACTGTGAACTTTTCTACTGGGAAGTCGAGCCGGGCGAGCAGGAGGAAGAGCGGTTGTGGCTGCAGACGATCCGTCCGATCCAACCGGGCGAGGAACTCCTGATCGACTACAGTTGGCCGGCCGACGCGGCGATCCCGTGCCGCTGTGGGACGGTGGCATGCCGGGGCTGGATCGTGGATCCGGCGGAGCGGCATCTGGTGCAGCAGCCCGAAACGACCCCGGACGCGTGAGCGATGGGCCGCCGGCGGTGCCCGGCCAGAGCTCCCGTTGGCTCGGCTGGCAGCGGGGCGGCTGGCTGCTGGCGGCAGTGCTCACAGGGCTGGCCATCGTCGGAATCTCGCGACTGCGGATCGACGACGACCTGCGGTCGCTGATTCGCGACGGCAGTGGCGACTTCCGGCTGATCGATGAACTGGCGACGACGTTCGGCCCTCCGGACCGCGACTGCATCGTGCGGGCCACCGCCCGCGCTGGCGACATTTTCGCCGCCGAGCCACTCGCAGCCCTCGAAGAACTCGCCGAGCGGCTTCGCCGCCTCGATCATTTGGCTCAGGTGCGGAGCATCTTCGACATCCGTCGGCAGGGCGCCGCCGGCGCGGTGCTACCGGTGATTCCCCGCCGCGCCGAACCTCTCGACGACGACGCGCGTGCCGAGGCGAAGCAGCGAGCCGAAGCCCATCCACTGGTCGCGGGGCATCTGCTCTCCGCCGACGCGTCATCGTCGCTGTTGCTCGTGAGGCTGGAGCCCCTTGCCGATCGGCCTCCGCTCTCCTCGCAGATCGTCGCCCGGATCGAGGAACTGCTCGCCGAGCAGACGGCCACGTGGGCTGCCCGAGGAACCGAGAGCCCGCTCCTGCTGGAACTCACCGGCCTGCCGGCGCTTCGCGAGCAGGCCATGCGAGCCCTCCGCCGCGACATGCTGATGTTCAACACGATGGGCCTCTCGCTGGCCGTCCTGCTTTCAGCCGCCGTTGCTCGGAGCCTTCGCTCCACGATTGTCGCGTGTGTGCCGCCGTTCGTCGGCGCCGTCTGGGCACTCGGCACCCTCGGCCTGATCGGGGCGCCGGTCAATATTCTCACCAGCGTCGTGCCTTCGCTCGCACTGGTGGTCGGCACGTGCGACTCGATCCACTTCATCGAAGACATGCGCCGCAGCGCCCGGCGGGGCATCGCCCCACTGGCCGCCTCCTCGTCGGCGGTGCAACGGGTCGGACTGGCCTGCGGCCTGACGAGCCTTGTCACGGCCATCGGATTCGCCTCACTGGCGGTCGCCAGGATCGATACCGTGCGGATGTTCGGCATCGCGGCGGCGGTGGGAACGATCGCGAGCTTCATGGCGGTCACGCTCCTGACACCGCTCATTGCATCGACGCCACTCTGCAGCGGCCTGCGATTGGGCCGCTCCTCCCGGCTCGCCGGCCGTACCGCCAGCATGCTGGCCGCGTTCTCGGTTCGGCATGCCCGACCGTTGGCCGCTGCGGCCTGCTGCATGACGGTGGCGCTCGGGATCCTGGGCTCCGATCTCGACGCCGACAGCCGGATCGTGGACTCGCTTCCGCGGCAGGCTCCCGCCTCGCGGGCGCTCGCGGGAGTCGATGCCGACTTTGGCGGTGCGATGGGGATCGACGTGGCCGTGAGCTGGCCGGCCGAGGTGGACTGGCGCGACGCCGAGGTGCTCGACGCCCTGCAGCATGTGGAAGCCGTGCTCGGGAGCGAGGCCGGCATCTCGCGGCCGATCTCGCTCTCGACGATTGCCGGAGGCATGCCTCCACGGGCCCGGCAGCGACTCGATGCCGACAGTTTCCGCGATCTCGTGGCTCCCGAATCGCGGATGGCAGTGGTGCGAGCCCGGGTGACCGACCTGGGTTCGCGACGCCTCGAAGGCATCTACGACCGCATCGACCGGGCGTTGGCCTCGCTGGAGCGGGATCGACCGGGCTGGCGGTTTCGCCTCGCCGGCATGTCGGTGGTGTCGGCCCGCAACATCCGACAACTGGTCCACGACCTCGGCTCGAGCCTCGTCGTGGAGGTGCTCGTGATCGGGAGCATTCTCGCGGTCGCGTTCCGATCGCCCCTGGCTGGAATCGTGAGCCTGATTCCCAACGTGTTTCCCCTGACCGTGATCGCCGCGATCCTCGTCCTCACCGGTCGCTCGCTCGATCCGGCCACGGTGATCGTATTCAACGTCTGCCTGGGTCTGGCGGTGGACGACACGGTCCACGTGCTCTCCGCGCTCACCCGAAACCGCCGCGAGGGGCTCTCGATTTCCACGACCGTTCGCCGGGCCGTCGCCGAGACGGGCAACGCCGTCATGATCGGCGGTGTGGTGCTCACCGTCGGTTTTGCCGCGGTCACCGCCAGCAGCGTGCCGTCGCTGGCCGGGTTCGGCCTGCTCGCCTGCGCCGCGGTGATCTCCGCCACGATTGCAGAGCTCGTATTTCTGCCAGCGCTGCTCGTCGTCACCGACGACATCGTGACGCGTCGCTGGCCAATCTTCCGAGACGGCATCTTTGGCGTTGCCGCGCGAGCCGGATCGTGAGGCGAACCGCAATGGCCCGCGGCCTGACGGCCGGTCGGCTTGCACGGGTCGGAACTCAGCGAGGTGCTGCCCGGAGCCAGACGAGCCGGCCGTGTTACGAGGCCTCTGCAGTGGCGGCGATCACGTCCGCGAGCGTCTCGACCGTGCGAACGATCTGCTCCTCGGTGTGCTCGCAGGTCAGGAAAAACCGCACGCGGGCGGCCGACTCGCGAACAGCCGGATAAAGGATCGGCCGGGCGTTGATCCCGCGTTCGAGGAGCATCTGCGAGACCTGCATGGCCCGCGCCGAACTGCCCAGGATCACGGGGATCACGGGCGTGTCGCCGCTGGTTCCGGTGTCGAGCCCGACGTCGTGGGCCAGCTTGAGAAACAGGTCGGACCGCTCGCGAAGGGCGGTCAGCCGCCAAGGCTCGCGGCGGATCACCCGCACCGCTTCGAGAGCCGCAGCTGCGTTGGGCGGCGAGCAGGCGGTCGAAAACACGAAGGCGGGCGTGGTGAAGCCGAGATAGCGAATGAGTCGTTCCGGGCCGGCGAGGTAGCCACCGCCCGACCCCAGGGCCTTGCTGATCGTGCCCATCCAGAGGTCGCCCTCGCGAGCATCGACGCCGAAGAAGTCGCAGATGCCACGGCCTTCAGGGCCCATGGTGCCGATTGAATGGGCCTCGTCGACATACAGCATCGCGTCGTGCCGCCGCTTCACCTCGATGAATCGCGGCAGATCCGGATAGTCGCCGTCCATGCTGTACACGCCCTCGATGGCGACGACCACGCGGCGATACTGCGACCTCAGATCGCGGAGCAGGCCGTCGAGCTGTTCGTGGTCGTTGTGGCGAAAGGGACGCTTGCCGGCCTTCGAGGCCGAGGCGCCCTGCACGATGCTGTTGTGGGCGAGTTCGTCGTAGAGAATGAGGTCGCCATCGCCGAAGAGATGGCTGAAGAGCGATGCGTTGGTGCCAAAGCCGCAGGGAAACACCACGGCCCGTTCGGTGCCGATGAAATCGGCGAGTTCCGCGTCGAGTTCGTCAAGGATCGTGTTGTTGCCCCCCACCATGCGGCTGGCCGAGGCGCTGCAGCCGAAACGATCAATGGCGTTATTGGCCGACCGGGTGACGTCGGGATGGCCGGCGAGCCCGAGGTAGTCGAAGCTCGTAAAGCTCACCGTCTCGCGACCGTCGAGCGTTGCCAAGCGGCCACGGACCCGCTCATTGGCCAGCAGAAATGGATTTTGGAGCCCGGCCGCCTCGAGACCGGCCAATCGTTCCTCCAGGGCCCGGCACTCGGGAAACGGCTCGTCGGTGGCCTGCGGCGGCCGGCGTACCGGCGCTGCGG
>JBPCTA010000110.1:0-9721 GCA_051006595.1 Pirellulales bacterium | reverse complement strand
CGGGGGTGTACGTGTCGGTCACGTAACTGATGTCCTTCGAGATCAGAGACTCCACCTCCAGTTTGAAGCCGTTGGCGAGCATCGTCTCGATCTCCTTCTGCCACGCTTTCTTCCCCGCAAACCAGGGATAGGCCGCGATCTGCTTGGCCCGCTTGATGTCGGTGTCGTTGAGCTGGATCTGCACGCTCGGGGAGAGCTTGCAGCGGCCGTAATCGCGGGAGCGAATGCCGAGAAACTTCGCTTCCGGGATCGCCATTCGCTTCGACTCGTAGGCGAGGTTGATCGACCCTTGCTTGAGCACGGAGTAGATGTAGTAGCCCCAGGGGTCGTTGTCGAGCAGGCAGTAGACGGGGAGCTTGAGTTCGTTGTGGAGGCGGTACAGCATCCGCCGCACGCCCCGCGGCGGCTGGCCGCCACCGTGCGTGAGCAGGCAGGAATGCTTTCTCCAGAACTTGTCCTCGTTGAAGCGGCGCCAGACCGTGTCTTTCTCGACATGCAGGATGAACTTCGCGTCGCACGACTTGAACTTCACGATGTCGGCTTCGACGATCGACGGGATCGAATAGCCGCCGGATCCCATGCGCGAGCAGTCGATCTCATCGCCCGAGTCGATGAGCGTGATCGGCCCCACCATGCCGCCACGGTTGCTGGCGTAAACGTGGAGCTCCTCGCGGAGACTCTCGAGGGTGACCTCGAGATCCTCGATGATCGGATCGCACTCCTCCTGCGTGGCGAAGGTCTCCTCGCGGGTGCCCTCGATCGTGTGCTTGAGCAGGTAGTAGAGACCTCGGATGCTCGTGGTCTTCTGCTGATCGAGCAGCTGCTTGCAGCCCGTCGCCACGAGCAGGGTCTGCATGTAGCTCTTGGCCTGTGAGAGATTGAAGAGCTGGCGGCGGTTGGTCTGGCCGCCCATCTCGATGATCTTCTGCGATTTGTTGAAGCGGACGTTCGACAGGCTCCGCGTGGGGATGTCGAGATGGGGATCACGCCGCTTCTCGGCCGCCGCGGCCACTTCGTCAGCAAGGCCGACGATCAGTTTGAGCGTCTTGATATCGACCGCAGGCAGTTTGCCGGCGGTCGCGTTCGCTTAGCGTTTCGACTTCGTGGCCATGTCGGATAAAGGGTCGCGGGTACAAGGAATTCAGGACGGCCGCCGCCCGGAATCCTACCCACAATCAAGGCCACCCGCACGCATCTCGGCAGACACGCTTCGGTTCACCCCACGCCTCACGGTGTTGGGCTTAGATTGTCACAATCGCCGTATCAGCACCGCACATCGTCGGCCTTGCCGACGGCGCGTCGCAGAAAGTGGGGGGCGGGCAGCGTGCCGGCCGCGGCCGGGGCTTCTGCCGGAGCGGTCGCCTGCTTCGGTGCCGGCTGCGAGACGGCCGGCCGTTGAGCCGTGCCTGTGGTCGTGGCGAAAAACTCGGCGATCCGAGCGACCACGGTCCGCTGCTCGGCGGCCTCGAGTTCGGGAAAGATCGGCAGCGCGAGCGTCTGCTCGGCGGCACGCTCGGTTTCCGGCAGATCCCCCTTGGCCCAGCCGAGGTGGGCGAAGCATTTCTGCTGGTGCAACGGGACAGGGTAATAGATTTCCGTGCCGACGCCCTGCTTCGCGAGGTGCGCTCGCAGCGCGTCGCGGCTGTCGTCGAGCACGCGGATCACGAACTGGTTCCAGACGTGACGGCCCCGTGGCTCGTCGCCCGGCACGGCAATCCGATCCGAGAGATCGTATTCGGCGAAGCACTCCGCGTAGCGGGCCGCGTTGACCTGCCGCGCGGTGGTCCAGGCATCGAGATGCGGCAGCTTCACCCGCAGCACGGCGGCCTGAATCGAGTCGAGGCGGCTGTTGATGCCGATCACCTCGTGATAATACCGCGGCTCCATGCCGTGGACCCGCAAGAGTCGAAGCGCGGCTGCGATGTCGTCTCGGGTGGTGGTCAGAAAACCACCGTCGCCCGCACCGCCGAGATTCTTGGTCGGATAGAAGCTGAAGCAGCCGACGTCGCCGAGGCTGCCCGAGCAGCGGCCTCGCCAGGTCGAGAGGATCGATTGGGCGGCATCCTCCACGATCGGCAGGCCCGCTTTGGCGGCAATGGGGCCCAAGGCGTCCATGTCGGCCGTCCGACCGAAGAGATGGACCGGCACGATCGCCCTCGTTCGCGAGCTGATCTTCTTCTCGACGTCTCGGGGATCGATGAGATAGGTCACCGGGTCAATGTCGGCGAAGATCGGCACCGCCCCCAGGCGGGTGACCGCGCTGGCGGTGGCGAAGAACGTGTAGCTCGGCACGATCACCTCGTCGCCGGCCCCGACGCCGATGGCCATCAGGGCCAGGAGCAGGGCATCGCTGCCAGAGGCGCACGAAATCACGTGCGGCACATCGAGCGCCTTGGCCAGTTCTGCTTCGAGTTCGGCCACGTCGGGGCCGAGCACGAACCGTCCGGAGTCACAAACGCGGTGAATCGCCTCGCGGATCTCCTCGCGAAGAACGGCGTATTGGCGGTCGAGAGCGAGCAGCGGCACGGCCGGCAGTAAGGCTTCGGTGTCGCGGGTCGTGGTGGCTTCCGTGCTGCGGCGAATCATGCGTCGAACTCCGTCGGGCCTGCGCTTGGGATCGGGGCGGGTCGCAGAGGCACGCTCTGCCCACGCTTTTCGATCGTCACGATCGTGCAGGCCGCTCCAGTGGATTCCTTCGTTTCGTGGGCACGGGTCGTGGCGGTGGGGTTGCGACCGCATAATGCGTGCCGTGCGGGAAATAGGGGAGTCCGGGATGCCGGGTCAAGGGCAGGCGGGCGTCGCGCAGAAGGGGAAAGGCCGGTAGATTGGGGTGGCGGCGGAAGTTGACGGTAACCCGCACGTTTGACACCGGTTGGTCGGGCATCCTTGATTCGTCGTGTTTCCTAGATCCATTCGCTTCCGTCCGCGCGCACGCGTGGGTGGCGTGGATCGCGGAGGAGAGTTACGCGAGCCAGGTGCCACCGCACTGCAGGCCCGCGAGTCGGATGGGATCCACGGCGATCACTGCTGTCATTGACCTGGGACAGATCGCCCAACGGCTGGGCCTGCCTGTCGCCGGCGTTCGCGCCACCGTCGAACTTCTCGACGGCGGCAATACCGTTCCCTTCATCACCCGCTATCGCCGCGACCAGACCGGCGGGCTCGACGAGGAGGGGGTGCGGCGAATCGCCGAGGGTGTGGCTCGGGCCCGGCAACTCGCCGACCGCAAGCAGACGATTCTCCGGACCATCCAGGGGCAGGGGAAGTTGACGCCCGAAATCGAGTCGCTGGTCACGGCCGCCGCGAGCCTCAAGCAACTCGAGGATCTGTACCTCCCGTTCAAGCCCCGGAAGTTGTCGCTCGCGGAAGTCGCCCGCCAGCGAAAGCTCGAACCGTTGGCCCGGGAAATCCTTGCCACCGAGCCGGCAGCCGCGGATCTCGACAAGCGGGCGGAGGACTTTGTCGATGCCGATGCGCAGGTGGCCACCGTGGCCGACGTCCTCTTGGGCGTAGGGCACATCATCGCTCATGACTTCAGCGAGCGGGCCGACGTGCGGCAGCGGCTCCGGGAAATCCTCTACACCTCGGCGCACCTCAAGAGCCAACGGGTCGAGATCGCCGGCAAGGCGCTCTCGAAAGACGAGAAGCACTACCGCGACTATTTCGACTACGGCGAGCACATCCAGCGGGTGCCCCCTCACCGACTGCTCGCCATCAATCGTGGTGAGCGGGCCAGGCTCCTCAAGGTGCGGATCGAAGGGCCGGCCGAGGAACTGCAGGCGGCCGCCGAAGAAAGGCTCGTGCCAGCGGGACATCCGCACGCCGATTTTCTCCGGGCCTGCTGCCGCGACGCCCTCGCCCGCCTGATCCTCCCGAGCCTCGAACGCGAGATTCGGCGGGAAATGACGGAGGTCTGTGAGTCGCACGCCGTCAACGTGTTTGCCCGCAACCTTCGGAATCTTCTCCTTCAGTCGCCGGTGGCCGGCCGCCGCGTGCTGGCACTCGATCCCGGCTTCAAGAGCGGCTGCAAGGCGGTGGTGATCGACGAATGCGGCACCCCGCTCGAGCATGCGGTGCTCCACATGGTCGGCAAGCAGGAGAAGCGTGCCGCGGCGGCCAAGCGGATCCTGGAACTCGTCAACACCCACTCCTGCTCGGTGATCGCGGTCGGCAACGGGACCGCCGGCCGTGAGACGGAGACGCTCGTAGCCGAACTCATGACGGGTGAGCTGGCAGCGCTCGACGTGGGCTATGTGATCGTCAACGAAGCCGGTGCGAGTGTGTATTCGACGAGCGCCTACGGCCGCGAAGAGCTGCCGGCGCACGAGGCTTCGATCCGTGGCGCCATCTCGATCGGCCGCCGGCTGCAGGATCCACTTTCCGAACTGGTGAAAATCGAGCCGGCGAACATCGGTGTCGGCCTCTATCAGCATGACGTCAAGGCGAGGCACCTCCATGCCTCGCTCGACAACGTGGTGGAGAGCTGCGTCAACTATGTCGGCGTCGACGTCAACACGGCCAGCCCGGCGTTGCTGCGGCGTGTCTCGGGCTTCAATCAGACGACGGCGAAAAACTTCCACGAGTGGCGGACCCAAAACGGCCCCTTCACCACCCGGCAGCAGTTCCTCGAAGTGCCCGGCTTCGGCGAGGCGGCGTTTGTCCAGGCGGTGGGCTTCCTCAAGATTTCCGGTGGCGTCAATCCGCTCGACTCAACCTGGATTCATCCCGAGAGTTATGCCGTGGCCGAGCGGGTGCTCGAGCGTCTCGGCGGCAGTCCGGCGGACCTGACGACCCGGCAGCAGGCCGATGCGATCGCGGAACGGGCGGCCGCGGTTGACCTCGCCGCCCTCTCGCAGGAGCTCGGTGTGGGCCGCCTGCTGCTCGCCGACATTCTCGAGCAACTGGCCCGGCCCGGCCGCGATCCCCGTGAAGACCTGCCGAAGCCGTTCTTCAAGAAGGGCGTGCTCAAGCTGGAAGACCTCGCCGTGGGCATGGAACTGCTCGGATCAGTGCTGAACGTCGTGGACTTCGGGGCATTCGTCGATATCGGCCTGCACGACAGCGGCCTGGTGCACATCAGCCAGCTGTCGAGCCAGTTCGTTCGCGATCCGCACGACTTCGTGAGCGTGGGGCAGATCGTGCCGGTGTGGGTGCTCGAGCTCGACAAGGCGCGTCGCCGCGTCGCGCTCACGATGATTCCCCCCGCCGAGCGGGAGCGGCAGGAGCGTCGCGAAGAGGCCCGCCGGGAGCAGAAGGCTGAGCAGAAGGCGAGACGAGCGGAAGGCCGCTCGATGCCGCCGGCGACGGCCGCCGGCCAGCAGCCGGCCTCGGGAAGGCCCGCCGGCCCGTCGCGGCCCCCGCAGGGGCGTGGACAGCGGCGGGATCGGCCGCCTCGAGAGCCAGAGCCGCGCACCTACGTCGCCAGCGGGCCGAAGAAGCCGCCGGCGCCGATCACGAAGGCGATGCGCGATGGCAAGGAGCCGCTCCGCACGTTTGGCGACCTCAAGCAGTTTCTCGACTCGCAGGCCGACAGCGGCGATGAGCCGACGAGCAAGCCGCCAAGCGAGCCGACGAGCGGCGACGCGGCAGGGGCCTGACGGCCGGTCGGTTTTCGCGCGACAGGCGGACGAGCCCGAGGATCCCGTGCGATCCGGATTACCGCTCGCGGAACGTGATCCGGCCCTTGGTGAGATCGTAGGGAGAGAGTTCGACCTTTACCTTGTCGCCTGGGACGATGCGGATGAAGTTCTTTCGCATCCGTCCCGCAACGTGGGCGTTGACGATGTGTCCGCCCGTGATCTGCACGCGAAACCGCGTGTTGGCAAGGGCCTGTGTGACCACGCCCTCCACCTCAAGAGCCTGTTCTTTTTCCGCCATGGAATTCCTTGTTGAACCGCCGGGATATGACCGAAATGTAGTCCGCCGCCGCCCGCCAGTCCAGCAGGCACGTTATGCGTCGTCTTCGGCCGTGGGGACCGACCCCGAGGCCTTCCAGCGGAGGTAGGCATCGAAGAAGCCGTCGAGATTGCCGTCGAGCACGCTCTGGAAGTTGCCGACGTAGTGACCAGTTCGCTGGTCTTTGACCCGCTGGTCGGGGTGCAGGAAGTAGTTGCGGATCTGGGAGCCGAAGCCCGTCTTGGGCTGCTGCTTGTAGCGGGCGAGCTGCTCGGCCTCGCGACGTTCCTCCTGGATCCTGGCGATCCGGGCACGGAGCATCTTGATGGCGGTGGCCCGATTCTTGTGTTGGCTCCGCTCGCTCTGGCATTGCACGACGATGCCGGTCGGGAAGTGCGTGAGCCGGATGGCGCTCGAGGTCTTGTTGACGTGCTGGCCGCCTGCGCCGCTGGCACGAAAGACATCTTCGCGGATGTCCTCGTCGTTGAGCTCGACCTCGGTGTCGTCGTCGGCGATCTCGGGGGAAACGTCGACGGCGGCAAAGCTCGTCTGCCGCTTCCCTTCGGCGTTGAACGGGCTGATGCGGACGAGCCGGTGGATCCCCGTCTCTCCCTTGAGATAGCCGTAGGCCGACGGGCCCCGGATCGCCACAGTGGCGCTCTGGATGCCGGCGACCGCATCGTCCTGCCGATCGAGAAGCTCCACCTCATAGTCGTGCTTCGAGGCCCAGGCGGAATACATCCGCAGGAGCATCTCCGCCCAGTCGTTGGCATCGGTGCCGCCGTCCCGCGCGTGGATCGAAACGAGGGCATCGCTGGAGTCGTGCGGGCCGGAGAGGAGCGACGCGAGTTCGAGCGCGTCCACCATCTTTTCCAGCCGATCCGCCTCGGTGGCGACTTCCACTTCGAGCGAGCCATCTTCGCGGGCCAGCTCCTCGAGGGCCTCGAGATCGCCTCCGGCTGCGAGGGCCTCGTCGAGGGGCTTCAGGATCGAGTTGACGACCTTGAGCTGGGCGACGGTGGCCTGGGCCTTCTCGGAGTTGTTCCAGAAATCAGCCTCGCCCATCGCTCCTTCGAGCTTGGTCGCGGCTTGCTTGCGTCCCTGCCAGTCAAAGAGAGTCTCGGAGCTGGAGGAGACGGGCCCGAATCGACGCAGAACGGTTCAGCAAAGCAGTGTCCATGACGGAGATCCTACGCGTTTTTTGCCCGGCGGAGAAGCCAGGCCACGGCTCCGACGCTATCGCAGACGTTTGGAGGTCTTTGGCGCTGCGTCGGCGGAGTTCAGGTGCGTTTGACCCGGTTGCCCGGGAGTCGACGGACGATGCGACGCATCTCCAACACGCCGATTGTGGAGAGCACCTGCGAGGCCGAGAGCCTGCTCGCGTCGACGAGGTCGTCGATGCTGGCGGCGGCCTTCTCGCCCTGCTCGTCGATCGCCGTGAGCACCTGCTGCTCAATGTCGCCGAGCGTGAGCTCCGCGGGCGAGCGGACTTCCCGGCCGTCGGCCGTGGTGGCCGCCTCGAAGAGCGGCCCGAGTTCCTCGAGGATGTCATCGACGCTCTCCACCAGCGTGACTCCGTCGCGGATCAGTTTGTGGCAGCCGCGGGCCGTTCGGCAGTCGATCTGGCCCGGCACGGCGAACACTTCGCGGCCCTGCTCGCCCGCGAGCCGCGCGGTGATCAGGGCACCCGAGCGGTCGGCCGCCTCGACGACCACGGTGCCCAGCGATAGCCCCGATACGATCCGATTGCGCTGCGGGAAGCAGCCCGCATGCGGCTCCCCGAATGGCGGCGCCTCGCTCACGACCGCCCCGCGGGTGAGGATCTCCGTGGCCAAATCGGCATGCTCTGGTGGATAGATATTCAGCACACCGGTGCCCAGCACGGCGATCGTGCGGCCGCCGGCGTCGAGAGCGCCACGGTGTGCAGCCGCGTCGATGCCACGGGCGAGGCCGCTGACGATGGTGTAGCCGGCCCGGGCGAGGCCGCCGGCAAGCTGCCAGGCCACCCGTTTGCCATAGGGGGTGGCATGCCGTGCGCCGACGATCGACACCGCAAGCGCGTCGCACGGGGCGAGCGCTCCCCGCACGAAGAGCACACCTGGTGGATCGTCGATTCGCCCGAGAAGCCCCGGATAGCCCTCGCGTCCCTCGACGAGCATTTCCACACCGTTACGACGGCAGACGGTGATGACTTCCTCGGCGACGTCGTGCGTGAGCGAGGAGAATGTTCGCGAGAGCCTCGGACTGATGCCACCGACTGAGGCGAGCTCCTTGGGGCTCGCCGCGAACACGTTTTGCGGCGAACCAAACTGCTCGAGCAGCATGCGTCGGAGGCGACCGCCGATGCCGGGCACGCATGCCAGGCGGACGTGCGCCAGAAAGTCGTCGTCGAGCGCTGCGGTGGAGGGGGGCATCGGTCGGGCTCCGGGGGGCACCACATGCAGAACATATACAGATGTTCCGTTGTAGGCGATCGAGCCACGGCCGTCAAAGAAATCGGAGGGGCCCCGGATCAGCCGGCGGCCACCTTGAGTTCGGCCAGATGCTGGGCCGTACTCACGAGCCGATCCCAGTTTTGCTCGACATAGTCCGGCGGCCCACCGATCTGGGCCACGACCTGGGCCACCTCTTCGGTGGGCACCATCTCGATCGCATCCCACGGGCAGACCTTGAGGTCGTAGGGATTCGACTTCTTGCCGGGAATGTGCACGCAGACCTCGCAGCCAACGCACCGTTCGATGTCGATCTCGCACCAGCTCTGCAGGTTGTGAAACTGGTCGAACTGCTGCACCTTGATGATGCAATCGACGGGGCAGACCTCCAGGCATGACTCGCAGCCGGTGCAGTTGTCGGCGTTGATGACCGCCAGTTCTTTCGGCAGTTTTTTGCGGGGTCCGGCTTTAGCCATGGTGAAAGTGATCGGAGGGAGGGGGAGGGCGCCTGCAGTCAAACAATCGTAGCCGGCACGGGCCGACCGTCAAAACCGGCCTGCCGTCCGGGACGATTCAGGCGACCCGGGGGGTGGCGAGCGGCGCGACGGGTCGCCCGGCGGACGGCTCGGCAAAATCGTAGCCAAACCGCTCGATGTCGGCGGCGAAATGATCGCGGACCAGGGCGGCGAGGCGGTCGGTGTAGTAGTCGTGATAATCGCCACGGGAGCTGGCATTCACGCATCCGAGCGGCGCATCGATGCCGATCCGACGACAGATCTGGGCGAAGTCCGGGGCGAGCGATTCGTATCGTCCCAGGAAGTCGACGAGCAGCCGGCCGCGTCGGTCCGTGAGCATCGCAGACTGCGAGATCTTGTCGCGGCGAATCTCGTAGCGGAGATACGACTCGAAGTCTGGCAGTCGCGCGGCGTGGCGGCGGCGATGGTTGACATGCTGGGCATGGGATTCGGCGTCACGGAGAAAGTGGTAATAGGAGACCATCAGATCCCACGGGTTGCGAACGAACGCGAACGTGAAGAGCCCATCGAAGACGTCGGCCGGCAGGTTGCGTCGCAGGATCTCGGCCGACGTGTGGGGGCGGAACTTCTTCCGTTGGTACGGGGCGTAGTGATTGACGTGGATGCCGACCCGCGCGAGCCAGCGGTTGGCCCAATAGCGGTGGGTGTGGTCGGCGTGCGGCCAGAGGGCTGCGGCCACGCTCGAACCAGCCGTCTTGGGGACGTGGATGAAGGCAAACTGATGGCGGTGGGAGATGAGCATCGCGGAGTCCCGGAGGCTTCGGGAGGGTCGCGAAACGCCGGGCGGCGTGCAAGGCCGGTTCGGTGCAGTGGGGCATCAGGGCAGCCCGCGGCCTCACGGCCGGTCGGCTTGTACCG
>JBPCTA010000109.1:0-10394 GCA_051006595.1 Pirellulales bacterium | reverse complement strand
GGCCCGCAGGGCGACATCCCCTGCTGCGACTGGGTGGGGCCGCGGGGCGCGGGCCACTACGTGAAGATGGTGCACAACGGCATCGAATACGGCGACATGCAGCTGATCTGCGAGGCCTACTGGCTGCTGAAGCACGGGGCCGGCCTCGCGAACGACGCCCTCGCGAAGGTCTTCGACGAGTGGAACCGCGGCGACCTCGACAGTTACCTGATCGAGATCACCCGCGACATCTTCACCGTCAAGGACCCGGACAGCGGCGACTTCATGGTCGACCGGATCCTCGACAAGGCCGGCGCCAAGGGCACCGGAAAGTGGATGAGCCAGTTGGCGCTCGATCTCGGTGTGCCGAGCACGCTGGTCACCGAGGCCGTCTACGCCCGCTGCCTGTCGGCCCTCAAGGACGCCCGCGTGCGGGCCAGTACCGTGCGGAAGGGGCCAGATATCCGTAACCATGGCGAGCGGTCCACCTTCGTGGAGCAGGTTCGCCAGGCGCTCTATGCCTCGAAGATCGCCAGCTACGCCCAGGGCTACGTGCAGCTGGCGGCCGCCGCCAAGGAGCATGATTGGCAGCTCGATTACGGGGCCATCGCCATGATGTGGCGCGGCGGCTGCATCATCCGCGTCCAGTTTCTGGAGCGGATTTTCGAGGCCTACAAGGCCCAGCCCAACCTCGAAAACCTGATGCTCGCCCCCTACTTCACCGAGGCGCTGGCCTCGACGCAGGATTCGTGGCGGCATGTCGTGGCGACCGCAGCCACGATCGGTGTGCCCGTGCCCGCCTTCATGTCGGCCCTGGCCTATTACGACGGCTATCGCCATGCCAACCTGCCGGCCAACCTGCTCCAGGCGCAGCGTGACTACTTCGGCGCCCACACCTACGAGCGGACCGACAAGCCCGGCACCTACCACACCGAATGGCTCGACCTCCGCAAGAAGGTCTAGTTCCTCGCATCCTTCGTCATTCCGCGTCATCCCTCGTCATTCCCCGGAGCGAACGTTCCCCATGGCAAACGGCTATCTCGAAACCATGTTCGGGCTCTCTGGTCGCACCGCCGTCGTCGTCGGCGGCACGGGCGTGCTGGGCGGGGCCCTTGCCGACGGGCTCGCCAAGGCCGGAGCCTTTGTCGTCGTGGCAGGACGCGGCGCCGACCGCGGCGCGGCCCGCGTGGCTGCGATTCGTGAGGCGGGGGGCGACGCCATGTTCGTGAGCGTCGATGCCGTCGATCGGGCGAGTGTGCAGGCGCTCCTCGATGCGACCATTCATGCCAGGGGCAAGGCCGACATTCTCGTCAACTGCGCCGGTGTCAACTCGTCGGTGCCCTACTTCGAGATTCCCGACGACGACTTCGACAAGGTGCTCAACACCAACCTCAAGAGCACCCACATCGGCTGTCAGGTCTTCGGCGCGCACATGGCCGCGATCGGCGGGGGCTCGATCCTCAACATCGGCAGCGTGTCGGCCGACAAGCCGCTCTCGAAGGTGTTCATCTATTCCGCCTCAAAGGCGGCCGTGATCAACTACACGAAGAACGTGGCCCGCGAACTCGCCCCCAAGGGGATCCGCGTCAACGTGCTCTGCCCGGGCTTCTTTCCCGCCGAGCAGAATCGCAAGATCCTCTCGCCGGAGCGGGTCGCCTCGATCATGGGCAAGACGCCGATGAATCGCTTCGGCACCCCCGAGGAACTGCTCGGCGCGGCGATTCTGCTCTGCGCCCCGGTCGCCGGCAGCTTCATCACGGGAGCCGAGGTCTATGTCGATGGCGGATTCACGGGCATGAGCATTTGATTTCACACCCTCGGGGCCATCCTCGGCCCCCGCGGGCTGAGGTCAGCCGCTGGAAATGCCGCAGGCTGCCACGGTCGCAGGTCTGGGCGACCGGACACCATCCAGGATTTGCCACAGCATGCCGCACACGATCGTGATCTTCGGTGCTTCCGGCGATCTCACCAGCCGCAAGCTCGTGCCCGCCCTCTACAACCTGATGCGGACCGGTTCTCTGCCGGCAGACACGCGGATCGTTGGCTTCTCCCGGACGGTCATGACCGATGACGAGTGGCGGGCCAGCCTCCGCGAGACCACGGCCAAGCACTGCGACTGCGGGCCGCTCGATGATGCCTCATGGCGGGCCTTCGCCGCCACCATTCACTACCAGCCGGGCGACATCGC
Source organism: Pirellulales bacterium (assembly GCA_051006595.1). Taxonomy (GTDB): domain Bacteria; phylum Planctomycetota; class Planctomycetia; order Pirellulales; family UBA1268; genus QWPN01. The sequence goes on along the minus strand of JBPCTA010000109.1, from coordinate 8,227 downwards.
CGAAACGGCCGACTTCGGACGGCTCGAGACGCGACTGCAGAGCCTCGAGGGCGATGTGGAGACCGACCGCGTCTACTATCTCGCCACGGCTCCGCAGTTCTATGAGCCGGTCATCGCGGCCTTGGGCCTTCACGGCATGGCCACGGAGACTCGCGGGACCCGCCGGATCGTCGTCGAGAAGCCCTTCGGCACCGATCTCGCGACGGCTCAAGCGCTCAACGCCCACATTCATACCGTGTTTCGCGAAGCCCAGGTCTATCGCATCGACCACTACCTCGGGAAGGAGTCGGTGCAAAACATCCTGGCGCTCCGGTTCGCCAACACGATCTTCGAGCCGGTCTGGAATCGCCGCTACATCGATCACGTGCAGCTCACGGTGGCCGAAGAGGTGGCGGTCGGCCGCCGCGGGGCCTATTACGACTCGGCCGGCGTGCTTCGTGACATGTTTCAAAACCATCTCCTGCAGTTGCTGATGGTGACGGCGATGGAGGCACCGGTGCGGTTCAATGCCAGCGCCGTCCGCAACGAGAAGGTGAAGGTGCTCGAAGCCATCCGCCCGCTCGACCTCGCGGAAGTGGCCGCCGCCGGTATTCGCGGCCAATACCGTGGCTATCGCGATGAACCGGGAGTGCCGGCCGACAGCCGCACCGCCACGTTCGGGGCGATTCGGCTGGAGATCGACAACTGGCGCTGGCAGGGCGTGCCGTTCTACCTGCGGAGCGGCAAGCTGATGAGCTGCCGCACCACGCAGATCGTGATCGGCTTCCGGCAGCCGCCGCTGGAACTGATCGCCGAAGGAAAGCACCGCTTCTCCCGCGAACCCAATCGGATGGTGATCCAGATCCAGCCCGCCGAGGGCATCCAGCTGCACTTCCATACCAAGGTGCCGGGCGAGGGCATGAACCTGCGTCTCACCGACCTCGAGTTCAGCTATTCGCGGGAGTTCGAGGGCCGGCTGCCGGAGGCCTACGAGCCGCTGCTCCTCGACGTGATGACGGGCGACGCGAGCCTCTTTGCCCGTGCCGACGAGGTGGAGAAATCCTGGGAGATCATCGACCCGTTCGTGCGGGCCTGGTCGTCGGTGGACATGCCGCCGATCGACGTCTACGAGCCGGGCGACTGGGGGCCGCTGTCGAGTTTCGAGTGGATGGCTGCCCAGGGACGCAGCTGGTTCGACCTCTGTCCGGTGCTCACGTGACCGCGACGGCGGCCCGCGAGCGGCGGCTCTCGATCGGTGGCGTCGCGATCGCATCGCCCGTCGTGCAGGCGGCGCTTTCGGGCTATAGCGACCGGGCCATGCGGGTGCTCGCGCGGCGTCATGGGGCGGCCTACTCGCTCGGCGAGGTACTGCTCGATCAGTTCGTCGCCACCGTGGGCACCAATCGCCGCAACCTTGCCAAGATCGCCATCGCCGACGAGGAGCATCCCGTTGGCGGGCAGCTCATGGGCTCAAACCCCGACGACTTTCCGCCGGCCGCGCGACGGCTCGTCGCGGAGGGCTACGACGTCATTGACATCAACTTCGGCTGCCCCGTCAAAAAGGTTCTCGGCCGCTGCCGGGGCGGCTACCTCCTCTCGCAACCGGCGACGGCGCTCGAAATCGTCGCCAAGGTCCGCGACGCCGTGCCGCCCCACGTGCCCGTCACGCTCAAGATGCGTCGCGGTCTCGACGACTCTCCGGAGAGCCTGGAAAACTTCTGGACGATCTTCGACGGCGCCTTTGCCCGGGGGGCCGCGGCGATCACCGTTCACGGCCGCACCGTGCAGCAGAAGTATGTGGGACCGAGCAACTGGGCGTTTCTCGCCGCCGTCAAGCGACTTGCCGGCGACCGGATCGTGATCGGCTCGGGCGACCTGTTCTCGGCCGGAGCCTGCGTGGCGATGCTCGAGCAGACCGGCGTGGATGGAGTGAGCATCGCCCGCGGAGCGATCGGCAACCCGTGGATCTTCCAGCAAACGCTCGCCCTACTCGCCGGCGATCCGCCACTGCCGCCCCCCACGATCCACGAGCAGCGCGAGATGCTCCGCGACCACTGGGCCTTGTCGATGGATCTCCACGGCGAGCAGGTCGCCGGCCGGAGCATGCGGAAGTTCGCCATCAAGTATGCCCGGTTGCACCCGGAGCCTCTCGCCGTCCGCGACGCGTTCATCGGCGTGAAGGTCAACGCCGACTGGCAGGCCGTGCTCGAGCGGTTCTATGCCGCCGACGGCCCGGGCCGCGATCCTGCGGCCGACGTCGACGAGGTGTCGGACTGCGGCGTGGAGGCCTGAGTCTCGCGATCGAGCGTCCCGCATGTGAAAGCCGACCGGCCGTAAGGCCGCGGGCTGACCCAAGCTGAATGCCGGGCCCACCCGAACTCAGCCCGCGGCGGCGATCTCCTCGATCACGAGCGGATCGTGTTCGACGGCCCGTCGCCGCGCGAGCGCCGCGCGGCATTCATCGCCCCGGACCTCCGCCACGATCCAGCGGCCGAGCGCCCAGGCGGCCGCGGCACGAATGACGGGCTCCGCATCGTGAAGCGCGGCCTCGAGCGCGGCAAACCCGGCGAGGTCGGGCCGGTTGCCCAGTGCGATCGCCGCCGACCGTAGAAGGCCCGTTCGCTTGGCCCGCTTGAGCGCCGAGCCCTTGAACCGCGCGCGGAAGCCGTGGTCGTCAAGACGGAGCAGTTCGGCCAGCGACAGGGTCGCCTGGCCGTCACGCGGCTGAAACGTGGGCTCGTCGGAGCCCGGGGCGTGGCGATGCCACGGGCAGACTTCATTACAGATATCGCAGCCGAAGATCCAGTCGCCCATGCCCGCGCGAAGGTCGGCCGGGATCGGCCCGCGATGCTCCACCGTCAGGGCGCCGATGCACCGGCTCGCGTCGAGCACCCTCGGCTCCGGCAGGGCTCCGGTCGGACAGGCGTCGAGGCATGCCGTGCAGGTGCCGCAGTGATCGGTCTGGAGCGGCTCGTCGGCTGGCAGCGACAGATCGGTGACCAGCGCCGAAAGCAGAAAGTAGCTGCCGGCCGTCCGATCGATGAGCATCGTGTTTTTGCCGAACCAGCCGAGGCCGCCGAGCCAGGCGAAATCGCGTTCGGCGATCGGCGCGGAGTCGACGACGCCCCGAGTGCGGCAGCCGGGCACGCGATCCTCGAGCCACGCACCGAGAAGGTTCACCCGGTCGCGGAGCAGGTCGTGGTAGTCATCGCCCCAGGCATACCTCGCCACGCGGCCCCTGCCCTGCCCCGGAGCGACCGTCGATGGCCCGACGGCATGATCCGTGGCGAGCATTACCACGCTCCGCACACCCTCCAGGATCGCGGCCGCCGACCGCCGCAGGGGCTCGTGGCGGGCCAGCCATTCGGCCGTCGGTCCGGCCAGGCCCCGGGCCAGCCAGTCGCGAAAGGCCTCGTGGTGGGGCGGCTCCGTCACGGCCGCGATGCCGATCCTGGCAAATCCGAGCCGCAGCGACTCCTGCCGTAGCCCGGCGGCCACGGCCACCGCATCAGACGTCGACGGTGGGGATGTCATGGACGGCGGAGGGGGCGGCTGGGGCAACTGGGCAAGGGGATGCGGTCGCCGTGAGCCGGCATGTCTGCGGAACTGGTCTGGACCGGTCGCCGAGACTCGCTACCTTTCCCGCCGTCCATTGTCTCCAGAGGCGGCGGGATTCCAAATCGTCCCCGCTTCTTCTGAACCTCACCCACGTGGAGTGCCTGACGTGTCGACCTCCCTGCAACTCCGACACCCGGCCCGCACACCCTTCGCGGCGGTTGCCTGCATCGTCGTGCTGCTCAACGCGAGCGGCTGCCAGACGCCGCAAAACGCGACCGTGGCAGCACCGGCGACCGGCATGATCGGCCAGCCGGCTCAATACGGTAGCTGGGCCACGCCACCGCAGGGCGCGGCCTATCCGCCCACGATGAGCGCTCCGGCCATGCCAATGGCACCGCCCGCCGGAGCTCCGATGCCCGGCCCTGCGACGCAGTGGCAGGCCGCCGCCCCCACCGCACCGGGCAGTCCGGCAGCGCCCCCCGCGAACAGCTGGTCATGGTCGCAGCCAGCGACGGGTGCCCCCGGGGCCGCGCCGCCGTCGATGCAGCAGTACGGCGCACAACTGCAGAACACGACCAATCAATACGCCCAGGGGGCCACGAACCAGGCGCAGCAATACGCCAACCAGATGCAGGCCCAGCCACAGCAGTGGGCCAACCAGGCGCAGCAATACGCCAACCAGCAGACGCAGCAACTCGGCAACCAGATGCAGAACACGGCCAACCAATACACCCAAGGCGCCACCAACCAAGTGCAGCAGGGCATGCAGTCCGCCCAGCAGCAGGTGACCGCGCAGATGCCCGCCTATCAGGCCCCGCCCAGCAACACATCGTGGAACCCGTTTGCCACGAGCGCGCAGTCGCTCCCGCCGGCCCGTGCCACGCCCACATCGGCAGTGCCCCGATACTGATCGCATTCTTCCGTGCGACTGGCGAGTCACGTACGCTGCGGGGAGGGCTGCCCAAGCCAAGCGCCGTGCGACGTGGGGTGAACCCGGCTGGCCCTGGAACCAAACGCAGGACTGCCCGCGGCCTCACGGCCGGTCGGCTTTCACGGGCATGAACTCAGCGAGGGGCTGCCCGTGCCCCGGAGCAGGCGTATGACGTCGAGCGGAGCCAGGATGGCGAAGCGATGGCGGCATCCGAGTGAGTGAAGCCCAGGATGGGCGCAACGAACGTCCGGCGACGGGGCATGGGTAGTCCCGAGCCCCCCGAACGTCCGGCGACGGGGCATGGGCAGTCCCGAGCCGTGCGCCAGGGCTGCCCGCGGCCTCACGGCCGGTCGGCTTGTACCGGATGTCCGCGGCCTTACGGCCGGCGACGGGGCGTGGGCAGTCGCGAGGCAGTGTAGGCTAGACGGCAGAGCAACGTTGCTCGAAGCGGCCGTTTCCGAGGTGATGCTCAGATGTTTCGCTGGCTTGGTGGACTCGCACCCGGAAAACGACCGGCGATTACCGCCGCGACCTGGCGACAGGTGCGCGAGATCGACGCGCTCGCCACCGAGATGGAGTCGCTCGACGACGTGGCCCTCAAGCGGCTTGGGCGGTCGCTCTCTTACCGCGCGAAGTCGGGCGAACCGCTCGACTCGCTCCTCATCGACACGTTTGCCGCCACGCGGGAAGCCGGTCGTCGACGACTCGGCATGCGTCATTACGACGTGCAGCTCTTGGCCGGCTCGGCGCTGGTCAAGGGTGCGATCGCCGAGATGCAGACCGGTGAAGGCAAGACGCTCGTGGCCACGCTGCCGCTCGTGCTCTACGCGTTGGCCGGCAAGGGGGCCCACCTCGCGACGGTGAACGACTACCTTGCCCGCCGCGACGCCGAGTGGATGATGCCGATCTACGAGGCGCTCGGCCTGAAGGTGGGCATCGTCGAGTCGCAGATGGACTTCGACGAACGTCGCAAGGCCTATGCCTGCGACGTGACCTACGGCACGGCCAAGGAGTTTGGCTTCGACTTTCTCAAAGACCGGCTCATCAAGCGGCAACTCGACGAGGGCAATCGCGATCTGGCTGCGACGCTCACCGGCGGCTCGGCCACCGGCTCCGCGAAGCTCCTCCAGCGGCCGTTCTGGTTCGCGCTCGTCGACGAGGCCGACAACGTGCTGATCGACGAGGCTCGCACGCCGCTCATCATCGCCTCACCCCCGGGAGAGGCGCAGGCCGTCGAGCAGGCGCTCTTTCGCTACGCGGCGCTCGTGGCGATTTCGCTCGAGCCCGATGACGACTTCGAGCAGGACGTGCAGAAGCAGACCTGCGAGCTCCTGGGCCGCGGCCGCAGCCGGGTGCGGGCCTTCGCCCGTCCGCCCGAGCTCGAGTCGGTCAGCCTGCTCGAGATCTACGATGCCGTGGAGCGGGCACTCCGCGCCCGCCGGTTTTTCGGCCGCGATCGGCAGTATGTGGTCCGCGACGGCAAGATCGTGATCATCGACGAGTTCACCGGTCGCGCCGCCGAGGGCCGCACATGGAAAGACGGGCTCCATCAGGCCGTGGAGGCGAAGGAGGAGATCGAGGTGACGGTCCCCTCCGGACACGCGGCTCGGATCACGATCCAGGACCTCTTCGCCCGCTGGCCTCATCTGGCGGGCATGACGGGCACCATCGCCACGAGCGCGGGCGAACTCTCCCGTACCTATGACGTGGCCGTGGCCGTGGTGCCGACCAACAAGCCCGCGATCCGGCAGCGACTGCCTGCGGTGGTCTGTGCCGACCAGGCGGAGAAGTTCGACCGCATCGTCACGGAGACCGCCGAGATGCATGCCATCGGCAGGCCGGTGCTGATCGGCACCCGATCGATCGATAAGTCAGAAGATCTATCGCGTCGTCTCGAAGCCGCCGGCCTCCCTCATGTGGTGCTCAACGCGCGGCACATCGAGAAGGAGGCCGAGATCGTGGCACAGGCTGGCCAACTGGGGCAGATCACCGTCTCCACCAACATGGCTGGCCGCGGCACCGACATCAAACTGGGCGACGGCGTCGCGGAGATCGGCGGGCTGCACGTTGTCTGCACCGAACTGCACGACTCGGCGCGGATCGACCGTCAGCTGGTGGGCCGCTGCGGGCGGCAGGGCGACCCCGGCACCTGGCGGCAATACGTCGCTCTCGATGACGACATTCTGATCCAGGGCTTCGGCCCCAAGCGAACCAAGCGGATCGCCGCCGGCATCCGCTCGCGGCTCGGGGGCCGCCCGGAGCCGCTCCTCCGCACGTTTCAGCGGGCCCAACAGCGGGTGGAGGCCCGTCACCGTCGGCAACGGCGGATTCTCGAATACGTCGAGCGGCAGCGGAACGAAGCCCACATCCAGATGAGCCAGGATCCCTATCTCGACTCACCGTCCTAGCCGTCCCGGGCTGCGATTGACTCGGGTGGGCGGGGTGTGTGAGTCTGCTGGCATGAAGATGGCATGCCTGCGGACCCTGCTGATCTGCCAGCTGCTTGTTGGAGGGCCGCTGGCCTGCAGATCGTGCACCGTCGCGTGGGGCGATGAGACCACGTCGATTCCCGCCGCTCCCCCAGCCATCACCCCGCCGGCGGCGGACCCGGCACCAAGCGACTCGGCCGTGCTCCTCGGAGAGTTGCTCGACCCGCTGGCCGCTCGGCCCGGCACGGCACTCCAGCCCGCGGGTGAGGCGGCGCTCTACGTGCGCCCGCTGCCGCTGCTCGAAGCCCTCGAGCGGTCGGGCGACACCTCGCGCCGGCTCTGGATCACGCATGCCTATTGGAAGGTGTCGGCCGCCTATGCGGCTGTTCGCTGCTGCACCGAGGCGATCGAGCGGCTCGAGATGATCGCGCCGGGCGGCGATCGCCATGATCGCGCCACGCTCGATGTGGCCACGGCCGCGGCCAAGGCCGACCTCGCCGACGCGCGGGCCCACCTGGGCGGCATGCAGCAGGAACTCGTCGATCTCGCCCGGCTGCCGCTCGGCGAGCCCTTGCCCTGGCCCGTCGACCGGCCGCTCGCTGGCCCCTACCAGACCCACTTCGATGCCATCTTCGCCAGCCGAACGGCCACCGGGCGGGTCCGAGCGATCGCCCGCACGCTGCCGGCACGGCACGAGGCGCTCGAATCCCGGGCCGCCGCCGTCCGTGCGGCCGCCACGGCGATGGCGATGGCGGAGGCCGACCACGCCAAGGGCCAGCGTCCGATCGAAGCCGTGATCGCCGCCCACGCGGCGCTCGTGAGTCAGCAACGGGAGTTTCTCCAGGCGACGAAGGCTTACAATCTCGACATCGCCGAATACGCGATGGCCGTGGCCGATCTGTCGGTGCCGGACGACCGGTTCGTCTCGATGCTCATCGGCACGCCGATCCAGTGGCGGCAGACGCCCCCGGCAACGTCTCCGCCCGCTCCCGCGACGAGTGGTACGCTGGTGCCATGATCTCGAATGCCCTGGCCGCGGTGGCCGCCGACAAGCCTGCTCCGCTCACGATCGGCCCGGTGGTCGTCGATCCGCCGATCCTCCAGGCGCCGATGGCGGGCTACACCAACTTCGCCTACCGCCAGATCGTGCGGGAGTTTGGCGGCGCCGGCCTCCTCGCCACCGAGATGATCGCGGCGCGGAGCGCCCTGTGGCTCGAGACCAACCGCGGCGAGCATCCCGACAGGCTGTGGGGCGTCCGCGACGAACCCCGGCCACTGGCCGTGCAGATGTGGGACAATGATCCCGACAACCTCGCCGAAGTAGGCCGCC
>JBPCTA010000108.1:0-12055 GCA_051006595.1 Pirellulales bacterium | reverse complement strand
GTGCTCGACCCTCTGCGGCTCGGGAGCATGCTGGGCGTGCGACTTCGACTCGCGATCGACGACCGCGCCCGTGTCGTCGAACAGCACGGCCTTGGTGGCCGACGTGCTCTGGTCGATGGCAAGGAGAAGGGGCATGGGTGGATGGCCTTGGGCCGGACGTGGTCAGCGAGGGCGGTCAGCGATGCATCGACCTGACCCGGTCCGCCATTCCTTCCATCGTGATCCCGTAGTGGCGGAAGATGTCGGCCTGGCTGCCGGTCACGGTATCGGCATCGGGCAGGCCGACGATCGCGAAGGGCACGGACACGCCCCCCTGCATGAGCACGGTGGCGCATGCCTCGCCGAGCCCGCCGTGGATCGAATGCTCCTCGACGGTGAGCACCAGGCCGCATTCGCGGCCGGCAGCCCGCACGGCCTCCTCGTCGAGTGGCTTGATGGTCGGCATGCTGAGCACCCGGCAGGCGATGCCCTCGCCGGCCAGCAGCTCGGCGGCAAGGAGGGCATGGATCACCGTTTCGCCCGTGGCGATGAGGGCCGCGTCGTGGCCCTCGCGGAGCCGTCGGCTGCGGCCCACGGTGAACGGCTGGCCCTCGCCGACCGGCAGGTCATACATCGCGGCCTTGCCAAACCGCAGGTAGACCGGGCGGTCGGCTGCGGCCGCGGCGCGGACGGCGGCGCGGGTCTCGGCGTTGTCGGCCGGGGCGACGATGGTGATGTTGTGGATCGCCCGCAGCGCGGCGATGTCGTGCAGCGAATGGTGGGTGCTCCCGAGGGCGCCGTAGCTCACGCCGGCGCTGATGCCCACCACGACCGCCGGCACGTCGCTGTAGCAGACGTCGTTTTTCACCTGTTCGAGTGCTCGCGCGGCGAGGAAGCAGGCCGGCGACGTTGCGAACGGCTTCTTGCCGCAGGCCGCCAGGCCGGCGGCGATGCCCACGAGATTCTGCTCAGCGATACCCACCTCGACGATCTGATCGGGCAGCGCCTGGCCGAAGGGCCCGAGTTTGCCCGAGCCGCGGGAGTCGCTCGTCACCGCCATCACGCGGCGATCGTCGCGGGCCAGTTCGAGCAGCGTGTCGGCAAAGGCCTCGAGGTTGGCCCGTCCCATCGTCAGGCCGAGCCGCTTCGCGACGGACTGGGCTGCGGGCGAATACATCGAGGGCGCCGGTGCGCTCATGGTGCGGCCTCCCAGGCCGCGAGTTGCCGGTCGAACTCGGCTTCAGCGCGGGCAAATTCCTCGGGTGAAGGCACCCCGTGGTGCCACTTGAGCACGCCCTCCATGAAGCTCACGCCCCGTCCCTTGATTGTGTCGGCGATCACACACACGGGAACGTCCTGCGGACCGGGCTCCGTGAACGCCTGCTCGAGCGCGACGAGATCGTGGCCATCGACCTGCCGCACGCACCAGCCAAAGGCTGCGAACTTCGCGTCGAGCGGCTCGTTGCTGCACACGTCCCTGGTGGGCCCCGTGATCTGGAGCCGGTTGTGATCGACGATCGCCGTCAGATTGTCGAGGCGGTGGTGGGCGGCCGCCATCGCCCCCTCCCAGTTCGACCCCTCGGCCAGTTCGCCGTCGCCGAGCAGCGTGAACACCCGGGTGCCGGTGGCGTCTCGCTTTGCCGCGATCGCCATCCCAACGCAGATCGGCAGGCCATGCCCGAGGCCGCCGGTATTCATTTCGATCCCGGGCACCTTTCGAGTGGGATGGCCGATGAAGGGTGATTGGTAGTGGCAGAGCGTGTCGATCGCCTCGCGCGGAAAGAATCCCCTGTCGGCGAGCACCACATACAGGGCCTCGACCGAGTGCCCCTTGCTCTGCACATACCGATCGCGGGCCAGAGCGTGCCAGTTGGCCGGCGAGATCCGCAGCACGCGGTTGTAGAGCACGTTGAGGATGTCGAGGCACGACAGGCTGCCGCCGGTGTGCCCTGCTCCGGCATGCATGATCGCCCGCAGCGCATCCCGCCGATAGTCGATCGACTTGCGGGCGAGTTCGCGGTCGGTGAGGCGCTTCATGCTCGTCTTGCTTGTCATGCCCGTATGGCTCAGGCTCCCGCCTCGAACCCGGAACCGTTCGCGGCCTGATGCACGTGGACGTCCCAGCCGAGGTAGTTGCCGAGCGCCTCCTGAAGGACCTTCGCCGTCCGCGAGACGGTCATGACGGCGTGGTGTTCGAAGCCGTGGCGGCAGATGTGGTGGAGCAGCCGCTGGAGCTGCGGCACGTGGGCCACCGCCCGGGTGCCGAAGGTATCGAGGCGGTCGTCGGTGAGCCGTCCCTCGCCGACATACGCCCGAATCCGTCCCTCGGTGTCGGCCGTGGTCACCCGGCCGAAGGTGAGCGGCCCCGCCGGCGTCCGGCCCTCGAGCGCGCCGTAGGTGTTTTCCACGCCGAGGGTGCTGCCCAGGATCGGCGCCGTGGCGATGCGGATGTCGGGCAGAAAGCTCTTCGCCCAGTTGCCACAGTGAAACAGCGTGCACTTGTCGTCGTCGTCGCCGTAGTTGTTGTTCCAGTCTACGAGGGCGGCGGGCGACTCCGCGGCGAGTTGCATCGCGTGCATCGTCAGCACGCCTGTCACGTCAACCTCGCAAGCGCTCGGCATGAATCGCTCGCTCATCATGCTCATCAGCGTGCAGACGTTGCAGCCGAACGATTTCTGCACCGATGTCCAGCACTGGATGGCCGTGGCGTCGATCGCATGGGCCTCCATCCACCGCGAGAGCACGACTCCGAGCGTGGCCATCTCGAGGAGCTTCTCCTGCGGCACGCCCGGCGCCGGCGCGTAGCCCGTGATGTCGGCGAGCTTCGCCCGCACGGCCGGATCGTCGCGGGAGATCGCGGCGGCCTGCGTGACGAACTCCGACAGATCGACCGTGGTGACGCTGATCCCGTGCCGCTCCAGAATCTTCTCGCTGTACCGCACGGTGTTGAACGCGCCGGGGCGGGCACCGACGGCCCCGAGCCGCACGCCCCGCACCCCCTTCACCACTCGGCAGACGCGGAAAAAGTCATCGAGATCGGCGGCGAAACTGCCGCTCGTGATCGCCGACACGTGGCGGCTGGTGAGCGAAAAGCGAATGCCCGCCTGCACGAGATTGTTGCAGACCGAAATCTTGCCGCAGAAGGCATCCCGGCGGCGGGCCACGCCCAACTGGCCGAGGTCGTCGGGCGAGGCCTGCACGAGCACCGGCACATTCAGGCCCGAGAGCTTGAGCGTGTCGGCCACCCCCTTCTCGTCGCCGAAGTTGGGCAGCACGACCAGCACGCCGTCGATCACGTCCCGATGGCGGCGAAAGAGGTCGGCGCAGATGCGGGCCTCGGCATGGGTCTCGATGCCGCCGAGCTTCGTCTGCTCCGGCGACACCATCACCGGCGTCACGCCCCGAGCCTGGAGCAGGGCGAGCACCTCGCTCCGCGCCTCGCTGACGAGCTGATCGGGAAAGAAATCGCGGTTGCCGATGATGACGCCGAGCGTCAGTGCCGAAAACGCCATGGTGGGCAGGCTGCCTGGGGGAAACCGGCGACGAGACCGTCGTAACCGGTGTTCGGCATCATCGTACCCGCGTCGTGGGGAAGCGACAGCCGCGACAGCAGCCCTGAGCCGTCACTCGAAGAAAGGGCCCGCTCAGCCGCGGGTCGTCCGAGCGGCGCAACAGCCTGGCTGTCTTTGCGCTGTCTCGAAACGAGGTCGGTCGGCGGCCGGCTGGCGACCCTATGCCTTCGCCTGCTTCTGAAGCTCGGCAATCAAGCACCCACCGGTCATCCCCAGCGTCGTGCCGGTGAGCATCCCGCCGAGAACCGCATACGGGATGACCATGGCGCTATAGGCGGGGGCATAGTAACCGCCGCCGTAGTCGCTCACGTAGGTCTCCTCCTTCGAAAGGAAGTGTCCGAGCGCGGCTCCCGCCACGACGCCGAAGATCAAGCCCACCAGGGCACCGCCAGCCAAGAGTTTCGGTCTCATCGTGCAAGTCCTCACCGGGGCAGGGTCGTTGACCGTTCGACCGCTTCTACGCGGGTGGGCACGAAATGGTTCGCTGCGGGGGTGGCGGAGGGCTGCGCGTGACAGCCGAACGGCCGAAGTGCCCGTGACAGCCGACCGGCCGTAAGGCCGCGGGTCCCTCTGCAAGCCGATCGGGGGAATGCGGATCGCAGCACGTGGGTTACAACAGGGGGCATCGGCATCGCGGGATTTCCTTTTATCGTTCTCGTGGGAACAGTTGGCCATGCGCATCATGCACACCTCGCATCGGGGTCCGATCGGTCTCGTGAGGGTGTTGACCGCCATTGGGTTGATTGGCGCGGTCAGCGCAGGATCGTCCGCCCTCGCCGAACCCCGCGCCGCGCGGCCGCGGGTGATCGTGTTGACCGACATCGAGAACGAGCCGGACGACGCAATGTCACTGGTCCGGTTTCTGCTCTACACCAATCAGTGGGACACCGAAGCCCTCGTAGCCACCACGTCGGTGCACCTCCCCGATCGCACGGCGCCGGAGCGGATCGAGCGACTGGTGCAGGCCTACGGCAAAGTCCGCGACAATCTGCTCGTGCACGAGCCGGGATTTCCGCCCGCCGAGCAGCTCCTGGCCGTGATCCGCCGCGGCGCCCCGCGATACGGCATGACGGGCGTCGGCAAGGACCACGACTCCCCGGGATCAGAAAAGATCATCGAGGTGGTCGATGCCGACGATCCGCGGCCGGTGTGGGTCTGCGTGTGGGGCGGTCCCAACTGTCTCGCACAGGCGCTCTGGAAGGTCCGTGCCACCCGCACGCCCGAGGCGCTGGATCGGTTCATCGCCAAGCTGCGGGTGACCACGATTTCCGATCAGGACGACAGCGGCCCGTGGATGCGGCGGACCTTTCCCGGACTGTTCTACGTGGCCAGCCCCGGGTTTCATCCCCTCGGCGGCTACCACCAGGCAACCTGGACGGGCATCGCCGGCGACCGGTTTCACGGCCGATTCGCCGGCGGCGATCCGAGTCTCGTCTCGCAGGAGTGGCTCTACGAGCATGTTCGCCGCAAGGGGCCGCTCGGCGCGGAGTATCCACCGGTCGAGTTCATGATGGAGGGAGACACGCCGAGTTTCCTGAACCTGATCGGCACCGGCCTCGCCGATCCGGAGCATCCTGACTGGGGTGGTTGGGGTGGACGGTATGAGCTCGCCCTGCCGCCGCTGCGAAAGTGGCACTTGGAGCGGGAGACGCGGCCCTTCTGGACCGATGCCACCGATGAGGTGATGGGCAGCGACGGCCACTGGCACACCTGCAACAAGGCCACGATCTGGCGGTGGCGGCCTGCCTTCCAGAACGATTTCCGGGCCCGCATGGATTGGACGATCACGCCCCAGCGCGCGGGCGCCAACCATCCGCCAGTGGCAGCGCTCGATCATCCGCGGGAACTGACGGTGAAGCCGGGCGACCGTGTGCGGCTCAGTGCCGCGGGCTCGTCCGATCCGGATGGCGATCCGCTCTCGTATCAGTGGATGCACCTTCCCGAGCCGGGCACGTTCACGCTCTCCAGTGGGAGCACCGCCCTGCCGCTCGTGATCGACCATGCAACCGATCGCGACGCCACGTTCGTCGCGCCGGTGAAGTTTGGCCGTGCGGGCACGGCCCATGTGATCCTGTCGGTGACCGACGCCGGCACTCCTCCGCTCACGAGGTATCAGCGGGTGCTGGTGACGGTCGAGCCACCGACCGGCCAGCCGCGATGATGTGCCGCCGAGCCATGCCTCTGGTGGCGCTGCTGGCCGTCGCCGCCGCGATCGACGTTGCTGGCGGCGCTGCGGCCGACGACCGGCCACGGGTGATCGTCTCCACCGACGCCGGCGGCACCGATTACGACGACCTGCAGTCGCTCGTGCACCTCTTCGCCTACGCGGATCGGGTCGAGATCGAGGGGCTCGTTTCGTCGCCGTATGGCCCCGGTCGTGTGGAGCACATCCTCGATGTGATCGACGTGTATGCCCGCGACTATCCAGCGCTTCGCACCCATGCCGCGTATCCGCCCCCCGACGCCCTCCGGCGGGTCGCGGTTCAGGGGGCGATCGAGTCGGCCGGACCCACCGGCTTCGGCGATGCGACCGCGGGCTCCGAATGGATCATCCGCTGTGCGCACCGCGACGATCCGCGGCCGCTCTGGGTGCTGGTCTGGGGCGGCATCGACGACGTGGCACAGGCGGTGCACGACGATCCGACGATCGTCGACCGACTGCGGGTCTACTTCATCGGGGGACCGAACAAAAAGTGGTCCCCCACGGCCTACGATTTCCTCGCTCGCGAGCATCCGGGCTTGTGGATGATCGAGGCCAACTCGACCTACCGCGGCTGGTTCCAGGGGGGCGATCAGTCCGGCCCATGGGGCAACGACGCCTTCGTGGCGGAGCAGGTCGCCGGCCGGGGAGCCCTCGGCGACTACCTCGCGCAAGGCATCACCTTCCGGGGCGAGCGGCGTGCGACGCTGAAGATGGGCGACTCGCCGTCGCTCGCCTACCTGCTCGCTGGAGTGCCCGACGATCCGGGGCACGGCTCCTGGGGCGGCCGGTTCGTGCGGGCCTGGGACCGCGACCGGCTCGTCTGGCGGCGGCCTCCGCAGGCGGACGATCGCGTGGAGACCTTCCGCGTCGTCGAGATCGTGCTCGCGTCGGCCACTCCGCGCGAACGGTCGCTCACGGCGACGCTCGTGGTCGATGGCCAGCGGTGTCCCGGCTGGCGAGACGACGAAGGCTCGTGGCACTTCTGGTTCTGTCCGAAGGAATCACGGGTGTGGCACTACGCCGTCGAGAGCGACGATCCCGTGCTGGCCGATCTCCGCGGGGAGTTTCCGTCGGTGCCAGCGTCGCCCGAGCGGGCGAGCGAGCCGGATACGCGGCATCCGCACTGGTGGACCGATGACCCGGATCCTGCCGTCGCTGAGGCATCGTATCAGGGCGCGAAGACGGTCAGCCGCTGGCGAAGAGCGTTTCTTGCCGACTTCGCCGAGCGGCTCGATCGCTGTCGCGGGATGAGCGCGGAAACAGCCGATCCGCCGCGGGCTCCGGTACAAGCCGACCGGCCGTAAGGCCGCGGGCTGCCCCGCTGACCTGCCGCGCG
The DNA here is from genome assembly GCA_051006595.1 of Pirellulales bacterium. Lineage (GTDB taxonomy): Bacteria > Planctomycetota > Planctomycetia > Pirellulales > UBA1268 > QWPN01. Next base: position 4,965 of record JBPCTA010000108.1, on the reverse strand, counting down.
GCTCGGGACTGCCCATGCCCCGTCGCCGGACGTTCGTTACGAGCATGTCATCGCGCGATGAGCGGGCCGGAGATCGCCGTCAGCGTGGGGGCGTGCAGGGTGCGGCGGCCATCGACCCAGGCCGTCAGGCCGGCGCCACGTCCATACTTCGTGCCGTCCCGGTCCCAGACGATGGTGAGCTCGTGGCCGTGATAGCGCACACCCTCGAGGCAGAACCAGTCCCAGCGGTCTGCGGGCACCAGCGGGTGCAGCGCGAGCGTGTCGTCAGCGCGGGGCACGAGGCCCACCAGTCCGCCGATCACGAGATCGGCGAACGTCGAGTGGTTGTACCAGCGGCTCCGCGGGTCGCGACCCTTGAGCCACTGGCCGGTGGTCTCATCGAGATACTCGCCGAGATACGGCTGCCCGTCGAAGCGATGACTACGGGTGTAGGTGAGCAGGGCGGCGAAATAGTCGTCGGCGGTGACGACATCCTGCGGGGGGCCGCGGAGCACGTTGGCCAGGGCCACGAGCGTCTGCGACGTGGCGAAGGGCCAGACGGCCCCGTCCCATTCGCAGGTGCCCACGCCGTGGGAGCGGAAGGCGGGATGGCGGCGCTCCGCGGTGGTGATGCCAAACGGGGCATGGAAGCCCTGCTCGTCGGTGAATGACCGCCAGGCCGATTCGTAGCCCTTCCCCGCCGGCGGCAGCGAGAAGTACCAGGGAATGAAGCCGATCGCCTCGCGGACGTCGGCAAACGAGCCGTCCTCGTGGACCACCTCGAAGAACGCATCCTGCGGGTTCCAGAGCGTGTCGAGGATCTTCTGGCGGAGCCACTCACCTTCCGCGGCGAAGGCCTCGGCCTCGGCGCTGCGGCCGGCGTGCCGCGCGATCTCGGCGAGCGCCAGGCTGCTGCCGGCCATGTAGGAGTTGATCGTGGGGCGGATGTTCTTCGTGTGGCGACCCCCGCTGATCGACTCCTCCATCGCGTCGCGCACATCATGCTGCCAGTAGAGGCCGTCGGGCCGCTGCCGCTCCTCGGCCCACGCCCGGTGATCGGCGATCAGCCGATCGAGACGGCTCGTCACGAAGCCGATATCGCCGGTGACCAGGGCCCGCTGCCAGAGGGCATGCGGCAGCCACTGGCTGTATTTATGGAGTTTCTGGTGCTGGCTGGGCTCGAGCCAGAAGTCGACGTAGTGGTCGTGGTAGACCGGATCGCGGAGCCAGCGGCCCTCCATGAGGTGATGGCCCAGCGCCGAACTCACCGGCGCGGGCCTGGTGATGAACTCGGTAAACACCCATCGGCCGGCGTCGTCGCGGCGGAGATGCTTCCGCAGAGCCCACCAGCGGAAATACCAGATCTCGACGAGATCGGCGTCGGGGCAGTCGAACCGCGGGGCGTTGGCCTGCAGCCAGGCCGCCGCCTCGGTGTCTGGCACCGCGCCGCCGATGTCATCGACGTCAAGGGCGTTGAAGAGATCGACGTATCGCTGCATCACTGCGGGCCCGATCAGTGGCGCGGAGGTATCGGCCGGCGGTCGGTCTGATGCGGTCCCACGGCTCTCGGACGGCAGGGCCGCGATCACAAGGTCGCCGAGCCGGTCGTCGGGCACGTCGCCGTGCAGCAGGAATTGGCAGGCCAGTCGCAGATGTTCTCCCGGGGCGAGCGTGATCGCGCCCGATTCGGCGGCGCCTGCCGCGGGCGACTCCTTCGCATAGGTCGCGAGGCCGAAGGGATTGGCCAGGAGCCAGCCCGAGTCGCGGGCGTGGAAGAATGCCGACCGAGGATTGCCCGGCCCGTCGATCACCGTCACGCCGCATCGTTGGCCGGCAACCGTGCCCGAGGCATCGCACCAGGCGGCCTGCCGGCCGAAGACCCCCTGCTCGTTGCGGCCGCCGTGGCTGGCAAGGTAGCGGCCGCCCCCCTTCGCCGCGAGTTCCTTCGCGAGCCGGATGCCAAAGCCCATCTCCTGCACGTCGGCGAACGTGACGGGGGCGTGGCCCGCCGTCAGGTCGGCATCCCAGCTGACAAGCCGCACCGGCTGGCCCAGGGCCTTCTCATCGGCGATCGTCACCGTCGAGCGTTCCCGGCAGATCACGGCTGCGTCTGGGGTGTCGGCGGCGGCCCCGAGATACTCGATGGTGGCGGTGAACGTGGCTTTGCCGTCGCGAACGGCTGGCTCACCCTCGAAGCCAACGAATCGCACGGCGGTTTTGTGCCGCCAGGGATCATGCCCGGAAAGGTCGCTGAAGCAGAGCATCACGCCCGGATGCATCGTGGGATGGTCCACGGCATCGATGCCGGGGCGTGGCGGACAGGGCCTCGTGATCACGAGGCCGCCCGGGCCGCGGAGGTCGCGGAGCGACGGCCGGCCGATCGCGGGATCCGCAAACACATACTCGGTCACCGGCTCTCCTGCCGCCGTGACGACGAGCCGATCGGAGCGGTGGTCGATCGCGAGGCCGGCGGCCGCTGGTGCCACGGCATCCGCTGCCCGGCATGTGGCAAGACACGCAGCCAGGCACGTCACGACGACGGCTGCCACGGTCGTCCGGGTTCGATGCCTCGTCATCCGACCGTCACCTCGTAGAGCTGCGCCACGCCCGTATGATCGCTCGTAAACACCACCCGTGATCCGTCCGGCGAGAAGGATGGATGCGGGTGGGTGTGCTGGGGAGCATAGACCTGCACCGGGCCATCATCGTAGGGGCAGTGGTCGGTGTTCCAGTGGACGCCGGCATTGCTCGAATGGCTCTCCGCGAGGAGCGGCACCGGACCGTCCGGACCAATCGTGGGATCGAACGTGAACAGCCCGCGATCGGGATGCTTGGTGTCGGCCACGCAGCAACGCCCGTCGCGACGAACCATCGGATGCCAGGCCGGAAAGTCAGTCACACGGCGGATTGCCCCCGTATCGACGTCGATGCCGATCATGCCGTGGGGCCAGGTCACCGTAACGATCTCGTTGCGACCCCCGACCGCGGCCCGGGGCATCCACGTCTCGTGCACCACCCACTCGCGTCGAGCGGCGTCGCGGTGGTAGGCCAGGCGGTGGTCGCTGCCGTCGCGGCGGACGACATGGATCCGCTCCGAGTAGCGGCCCGCGAAGCGGAGCAGTGTGGCATCGTCGGGATGCACCTCGGGATGGCCGATCGAGGGGTGTTCGCAGACGACTGAGACAGCGGCCGACAACGTGTCGATGGCGTGCAGCCGCGCCATCGCACCGATCTTGACCGGCACGATCCACCAGCGATCGTCCCGTGACAGCGAGGTTGTTCCCATCGCGTCGCCCACCATGCCCGGTGGGATCATGGGCACGTCGCCGAAGTCGGCAAGGCACTCCTCGCGGAAGCCCGTTTCGGTTGACACCCGCCACGCCCCGCAGCCCGCCGTGAAATAGATCCAGCGGCCGTCGTGGGAGGGATGCACGCTCCACTCGTTGAGGTCGTCGCGATCCGTCAGCTGCACGAGCCGCCCGCTCGCCCGCTCTTCGACGAAGATCGCTGGCCTGCCGTGCCGGTGCGACACCAGCACGAGCCACCGCATCGCGTCGTCGTACGCGGGAAGGTAGTAAAAGGGATGGTGATGGATCGATGGGTGCGTCGTCACCTGCCGGATCGTGCGACCCGTGGCGGCATCGGCAAACGACCTCGACTCCGGCGGAGAGACGCGGCCCTTCATGCTTCCCGCGGCCGTCACGCCGACACGGTCTGCGGCTTCCGCCGCCGAACGGCGACCGGAGCGGGGGCCGTCTCCGCCCGGACCGGGCAGGTCATCCCGATGGCCTCGAGCCCCTGCCGGATCCGGCTGAGGTCGTCCGACGACAGGGGCCGCAGCGGCTTGCGGAAGGTCGGGCTCGGGAATCTCCCCAGCAGCCAGCGGGCGGCCTTCATCCGCTGATGCGCGCCGCAGCCGGGCTCGCCGAAGGCGTAGACGATCCGCGCGAGCGGCGCCACGACGTCGCCCGCTTTCCGCGCCCGCGGCAGATCGCCATCGAGCGCGGCATGCACGAGCTCCACCATGAGTTCGGGCACGAAGCCGGCGAATCCGATCAGCGCCCCGTCGGCTCCCTCGAGCAGCGACGCCAGCAGGAACTCGTCGTGGCAGGTCGTGATCGAGACGTGCGGTGCGGCGGTCTTGAGCTGCTCGTAGTCCCACCGCCACCGGGCCATGTCGCGGGTGCCCATCTTGATCATCACCACCTCCGGCAGCTTCACCATCTCCAGCATCTCGGGGAGCGTGTAGCCCGCCTTCGTCCAGGCTGGGTATTGATGGATGATGATCGGCACGCCGGATCCCTGGGCGACGTCATCGATGAAGCCCACGGCCGTGGGCGACGAGCGGCCGAACCGCAGCCAGTGGTGCGGCGGCATCAGGAGGATCGCGTCGGCGCCCGCCTCGCGGGCGGCGATCGCATGGTCGATCGCCTCGTGGCTGCCCTCCGCCGACACCCCGGTGATCGCCTTCACGGTGCGGCCGGTGGCAGCATTGGCCTCGCGGACGGCACCGGCCACGACCCGCATCACCTGCGTTCGCTCCTCGGGCCGCAGCGACATGATCTCGCCCGTGTGGCCGTTGCAGACCACGCCCTCGACGCCCGGCACCGAGGCCACGCCCACGATGTAGTCATGCAGGCCCTTCTCGTCGATCGACTCGTCGTCGAGAAACGGGCAGAGCGTCGCAGGAAACACACCGCTCCACGGGCGGGACCGCCACGACGTGGCGAGGGCACCGTTGGGCGGTGAAGTGGACGCGGGCATGCAGAGAGCTCCGGAGGAGGGATGCGGCTTCATGAATGGGCTTCGACGGCGCGGGCCGGGCGGCGTGGCGCCAGCGACGCCTCGGGTACCAGCGTGGGGGTGACGTTGATCTCGACGGCGGCGCCGTCGAACTCGCCGGTGATGCGCCGGGTGAGTTGCTCGACGGCCAGTTGACCCACCCGCCGCAGGTGGGCGTCGATCGTTGTGAGCGCAGGCCAGAGA
>JBPCTA010000107.1:0-11556 GCA_051006595.1 Pirellulales bacterium | reverse complement strand
GGCGGCCGGGCGAGGAATCAGCTCAGGAGCAGCCCGCGAACGGAAAGCCCGGACAGGGACAGGGACAGGGACAAAAGCCGGGGCAGGGACAAGAACAAGGCACATCAGGCCAGGATCAGCGCCGGGGTCAGCAACCGGGCCAGGGCCAGGAGCAAGGCCAGGGAACTGAGGGCCAGCGTGAGGGCGAAGGCCAAGCCGGGCAGCAGCAAGGTGGTCAGCAAGGTGGTCAAACAGCTCCCTCTGACGGCGTTGAATCTGCGTCGGGGAGTCAGACGGGCAGTGGCGGCCACGTGGGCGGCACGAATCAGCGCGGTGGCAAGGCAGATCCGGCCGCAGCGCGGCAGGATCGCGAGATGGAGTGGGGCGAGCAGGATCTCGCCCATGCCCGCAACGCGGCAGACCTCGCGATCGAGCACCTCCGCAACTCCGTTGAGTCAGGCGACACGGCCATCCTGGACGAGCTTGGCTGGACTCCCCAGCAGGCCCGGGATTTTCTGACGCGGTGGGAGGCGATGCGGCGGATGGCGCGGAGCAGCGACGAGCGGCAGCGGGCCGACTTCGAGCAGGCCATCAAGAGCCTCGGCCTGAGGCCGGGGGGCGTGCGGAGTTCACGCGACGTGCCCACGGACGTGAAGGGGGGCCAGGCAGAGGGGCGACGCAGCCGTCCGCCGAGCGATTACCGCGAGCAGTTCAAAGCCTTCATGCAGGGTGCGGGAGCCGAATGACCCAATCCTTCGAGGGACCGCGGTATCTGGTCTCCTTCGGCCCCAAGCGGGTGCCGCACTGTTTTACCGACGTGCTCATTCTGGGCGGCGGCCTGGCTGGACTCCGGGCAGCGCTCGCGGTCGATCCCCGGCTCTCGGTGACGGTGGTGACGAAGGACGACCTGCAGAGCTCATCGAGCCAGTGGGCGCAGGGGGGCATCGCGGGCGTCGTCGATCCCGAGGATCGCTTCGACAATCATGTCGCCGACACGCTCACCGCCGGCTGCGGCCTCTGCCACGCCGATGTCGTTGACTCGGTGGTGCGGGAGGCGCCCGGCCGCATCGCCGAGCTGATCGCCTGGGGCACGAGGTTCGACGAGCGGGATGGCGCGCTCGAGCTCGGCCGCGAGGGCGGGCATAGCCACCATCGCATCGTGCATGCCCTCGGCGACGCGACCGGCCGCGAGGTGATGCGGGCCGTGATCGATCAGGCCCAGAGGCTCGACAACCTTTCCGTCTGGCCCGATACCTTCACGATCGACCTCGTCACCCACGAGTCGGTCTGCCGCGGGGCGCTCGTCTGGAATCCGAAGCACGGCAAGACCTTCGTCTGGGCACGGCGGACGATCCTCGCCACCGGCGGAGCAGGCCAGCTCTATCGGGAATCGACCAATCCGCCCGGCTCGAGCGGCGACGGCATGGCCCTCGCCTGGAGGGCGGGCGCCGTGCTCCGCGACATGGAGTTCATGCAGTTTCACCCGACGGTGCTCTACATCGCCGGCGGCGCCCGCAGCCTGATCACCGAGGCTGTCCGTGGGGCCGGGGCGCATCTCGTCGATCGCGACGGCCGGCGGTTCATGCCCGAGTTCGACCCTCGCGCGGAGCTCGCTCCCCGCGACGTCGTCTCTCGCGCGATCACCGTCGTCATGCATCGCACCCACCATGCGAACGTGTTCCTCGATCTGTCGCACCTCGATCCCGACACCGTGCGGCGACGGTTTCCCGGCATGGCGGCCATCTGCGCGAAGTTCGGCCTCGATCTGGCCCGCGACCGGATTCCCGTGCGTCCGGGCGCCCACTACATGATCGGCGGCGTGTCGGTTGACAGCGACGGAAGGACGAGCATTCCGGGCCTGTTGGCGGCGGGCGAGGTCACCTCGAGCGGCCTGCACGGCGCCAATCGTCTGGCGAGCAACAGCCTCCTCGAAGGGCTCGTCTACGGTGGCCGGGCCGGCGAGGCCGCGAGCAGCGACGTGCTTGCCGAGGTGCCGCGGGCGGGCGAGGAGTTTCGCGTGCCGCCGATCGAGGAGTCGCCCGCCGTGGTTGACTCGGGCAATGGCACCGACACGGCCGCGCTCGATCTGGCCGATATCCGCAACTCGCTGCGGGCCGTCATGTGGCGGCATGTCGGCGTGGAGCGAACCGGCGACTCGCTCGCCGAGGCGCTGGTCACGGTGGAGGGCTGGTGTCGCTACGTGCTGCCACGGCAGTTCGCCGATCCCCAGGGCTGGCAGCTCCAAAACATGCTGGAGGTGGCCCGGTTGATGATTCGCGGGGCAATCGACAGGGCCGAAACCCGCGGCGTGCACTTCCGTGCCGACCATCCCGACACGATCGACGCCTGGAGATCGCACATCGCCTGGCAGCGCGGCGAGCCGGCACCCCGACTGGAACGGTTGCCGTAGTGTCGCCCCGGGCCCATGAAAGCCGACCGGCCGTAAGGCCGCGGGCTCCGGCGGTGCCGGTCACTTGGTGGCCCGCCTTGCCGGGATGGTCCGAGTCGGAAACAATACTGGAGATCGGCCAGATTCCCCAGCATCGGACGCCCATGACCCCACGCCCATCCGTTTCTTCCGGCGAGGCCATGATCGAGGCCGACGGCATCACCAAGTATTACGGAGACTTCATCGCCATCGAAGATGTCTCGTTCCGCGTGCCCCGCGGCGAGATCGTCGCCTTCCTCGGCCCCAACGGCGCCGGGAAGAGCACCACGATGAAGATTCTCACCGGCTACCTCGCCCCGACGTCGGGCACCGCCCGTATTGCCGGCCACGACATGTCGACCGACCGGCTGGCTGGAGCGGAGCGGCTCGGATATCTGCCTGAGAACGGCCCGCTCTATCCCGACATGACCCCCCGCAGCCTGCTCGAGTTCTTCGCCGATGCGCGGGGCATGGCCGGCTCGCGAAAGAAGGAGCGGATCGAGGCGGTCGTGAAGCAGTGCGAACTTGGCAGCGTGATCGGCAAGGCGATCGGCAAGCTTTCCAAGGGCTACCGGCAGCGAGTGGGGATGGCGCAGGTGCTGCTCCACGAGCCCGACGTGCTGATCCTCGACGAGCCGACCAGCGGCCTCGACCCCAACCAGATCCGCGAAGTCCGCGAAACGATCCGGCGGCTCGGCCAGAGCAAGACGATCCTGCTGTCGACCCACATCCTGCAAGAAGTCGAGGCCATGGCCGACCGGGTGATCCTGATCGCCGAGGGCCGTATCCGCTTCGATGGCCCGCCGGCGGATCTCCGCCGCGAAGGCCGCAGCCTCGACGAGCGGTTCCATGAGTTGACCCGCGCGGTGTGACCGCCGCCGGCATCGAGCCGCGGCCCACCGCCCCGCATCCTGCCCCTGACCGACGACCTTTTTTCCTGCACGAGTTTTGCACGAGGGACCGACAGCCATGAAGTGGCATGTTTTGGACGCCGTCTTCAAGCGGAATTTCGTCGCCTATTTCTCGAACCCCACGGGATACGTCTTCATCTGCGTGTTCGTGCTGCTCGGGTCGTTGGCGGCGTTTTGGCCGCCCGAGTTCTTCAACTCCAATCTCGCCAACCTTGATCAGCTCAATCGCTACCTGCCCTACATCCTGCTCGTGTTCGTGCCGGCGATCACGATGAGTGTGTGGGCCGACGAGCGGCGGCAGGGAACGGACGAACTCCTGCTCACGATTCCCGCGAGCGACTGGGAGGTGGTGTTCGGCAAATACCTCGCCGCCGTCGGCATCTACACGGTGGCGCTGGTCTTCTCGTGCATCTGCAACCTGATCATTCTGCTGAGCTGGGGCACGCCCGACGCCGGCCTGTTTCTGGCCAACTACCTTGGCTACTGGTTCGTGGGCGTGGCGATGCTCGCGATCGGCATGATCGCCAGCTTTCTGACGAGCAATCTCACCGTGGGCTTCGTCCTGGGGCTGTTCTTCAATGCGCCGCTCGTGCTCGCAGAGCAGGCCGGAACGGTGATGGGGCCGTCGGCTGCCGCGAGGGTGAAGGCCTGGAGCCTGGCGGAGAACTTCATCGACTTCGGCCGGGGCGTGGTCAGCCTGTCGGCCGTCGCGTACTTCCTCGGCATCGTGGCCGTCTGTCTGTATGTGGCCATGGTGCTGATCGGTCGCCGGCACTGGACGGGCCGGCGTGACGGGAGCCCGATGGGCCTGCATTATCTGGCCCGCACCGCTGGTCTGGCCGCGGCGGCAATCGGGGCCGTGCTGCTCTTCCGTGCCGCCGACGGGCGGGCTGATCTCTCGCAGGAGCAGATCAGTTCGCTGTCGCCCGACACGCGGCGACTTCTGCGAACGCTCGAGACGGCGCGGCCGATCGATATCAAGGCCTACGTGAGCCCGACCGTGCCCGAGGACTATGCCCAGACGCGCATCAATCTCCTGAACACGCTCCGGCAGTTCGAGCGGCTGGGCCGCGGGAAGGTCAACGTCGAGGTTATTCCGACGGAGCCGAGAACGGAGGAGGCGGCCCGGGCCAGCCAGCAATATGGCATCGAGCCGCAGCGGGTCGTGTCGCGGGTGCGGGGCACCTACCGCAACGATCAGGAGATCTTCCTCGGCTGCGCGTTCACCAGCGGTCTGGAGAAGGTGGTCGTGCCGTTCTTCGACCGTGGCACGCCGGTGGAATACGAACTGGTGCGCTCGATCTGCACGGCGGCCCAGCAGCAGCGGAAGCGGCTGGGCGTGTTGACGACCGACGCGGATCTCTACGGCGGATTCGACATGGCCAGCGGTCAGCAACGGCCGCGGCAGGCGATCGTCGAGGAACTCGAGAAGCAGTACGACGTGGTGCAGGTCGATGCCTCGGCCCCGATCACGGAGGTCTTCGACGTGCTCCTGGCCGTGCAACCGTCGTCGCTGGGCCCCGAGCAGATGGCCAACTTCGTGGCCGCCGTGAAGGCCGGCCAGCCCGTGGCGATCTTCGAGGACCCGCTGCCGGTGATGATGCAGGGCGTGCCCGGCACGGCTCAGCCGAGGCGGAGTCCGATGGGACCGATGGCGATGTTCGGCGGTCCCCAGGGGCAGCCCAAGGGCGATCTCTCCATGCTTTGGGACACGCTCGGCGTGAAACTCGCCGCGGGGAGTGGTCGGCCTGCGATGGGCGCCATGGGCTCCGCGCCGTTCATCGTCTGGCAGAGCTACAACCCGCATCCGAAACTGCCGCTCGAGGACGAGTTTGTGTTCATCGACGCCGCGTTGGCGGAGTCGGGCGACAAGGGCGCCGGCTTCAGTGCCGACGACGCAGTGACGAAGGGGCTGCAAGAGGTCCTCTTTCCGTTTCCGGGCGGGCTCGAGAAGACGGGCGGGGGCGAGGTCTCGTGGACGCCCCTGGCGCGGACCGGCAAGCGCTCCGGCACGATCGAGGTCGATCGTGTGGAGCAGGCCATGCAAGGGGGCGATACGCGAATGCTCCGCGCGTTCGAGAAGCCCGGCGACGAGACGATGACGCTGGCGGTGGCCATCGAGCGGAAGCCCCCCCCTGCGGCCGACGGCGGGCCCGAGGCGAAGGCGATTCGCGCCGTGGTGGTGAGCGACATTGACCTGTTGTCGAGCGTGTTCTTCGGTCTCCGCAACCGCCGCGACGACATGCTCAACTTCGACTTCGACAACGTGACCTTCGCCCTCAATGTGCTCGATTGGCTCTCTGGCGACGATCGCTTCATCGAGATTCGCAAGCGGAAGCCGAAGCACCGAACACTCGAACGCATCGAAGATGCCGTCGCCAGCGCCCGCGAGGATGCCGAGAAGCAGCGGGGGGCGTTTATGGCGGACTTCGACAAGGCCGAACGGGATGCGAACGATGCCATGCAGAAAGAGGTCGGCGCCTTCGAGAAGAAGATCAAGGAAATGGAGGATCAGGGCGATTCCAACCCGCAGGCGGCGATGCAGGCGATCCAGCAACTGGCCAGCAGCCAGCGTCTCGCCCAGCGGAAGCTCGACACGAAGATCGAGCAGCTGCGGCGGAAGCGGGATGCCGAGGTCGATGCGGTCGAGCGAAAGCTCGAGGGGCAGATTCGTCGCGAGCAGGACTGGCAGAAGTGGCTGGCGGTGATCCTGCCGCCGATTCCGCCGCTGGTGGTGGCGTTTTTCGTCTTCTTCCGGCGTCGCGCCCTCGAGCGCGAAGGCGTCGCAAAATCAAGGCTCAGGTGAATGGGAGGATCTGACTGATGCACGGGCAGCATGACACGGGACGAGACGCGACACGCGACGAGACGGGCGGCATGTCGCCGGCGCTGCGGCGGACGGCCGGCTTTCTGGCCGTCGGCGCGGGGCTGTTGCTGCTGGGCAGCTGGCTGAACATGCGGCCGAGCCTCAGGCAGCGGGCCGTGGTCGGCGAGGCGGAGCAGGCGAAGGTGCTGTTTCCCGAACTGGCCGACGCCTCGAAGGCGGCGAGTCTCGAGATCGTGTCCTTCGATGACGAGACGGCCACACTCAAGCCGTTCAAGGTGGTGCGGTCCGGCGGAGTGTGGGTGCTGCCGTCGCACGAAAACTATCCGGCCGACGCCAAGGATCAGGTGGCGGCCGCCGCCACGGAACTCATCGACCGGCCCGTGCTCGACGTGGTCAGCGATTCCCCTGGCGAGCATGAGACCTACGGCGTGATCGAGCCCGATCCCGAGAAGATCAAGGTCGGCATGACGGGCGTCGGCGAGCTTGTGGAGATTCGGGATGCTTCCGGCAACAAGCTTGCGAGGCTGATCGTGGGCAAGGAAGACAAGCGTCCGGCGGGGGCGACGGCCGGCGGTGGCCGGTCGCTGCGGTTTGTGCGCCGGGCAGGCCAAGATCGGGTCTACCGGGTCGAACTCGACACGTCGAAATTCAGCACGACGTTCGACGATTGGATCGAGAAGGATCTGCTCAAGCTCTCACCGTGGGACGTTCGCCGCCTGACGCTCGACGACTCATCGTGCACGTTCGGATCCGATGAATCGTCGGGGAGGCTCGTTGTGTCGCAGGAGCGCCGCAGCCAGGTTGATCTCGCGTATGACGACAAGAACGCCGCATGGTCGCTTGTCCGACTGGAGGCGTTCGACGCCAAGAACAAGCCCCGTGAGGAGAAGCTCGCCGCTGACGAGGAGCTGGCCTCCGGCAAACTCAACGACCTTCGCAACGCCCTCGGTGATCTCAAGATCGTCGACGTGGTCCGCAAGCCGGCGGGACTGAGCGCCGATCTCAAAGCCGCGGAGGCGTTTACGGGAGATCGTGAGGCCGTGGCCTCGCTGGCCCAGCGGGGATTCTTTCCGTTCCAGACCGGCGAGATTCTCTCGAGCAACGGCGAGACCGTGGTCGGCATGAAGGACGGAGTCGAGTATCTGCTGCGGTTCGGCAACGGCACGACCGTCGCGGGAGCCGACGCGGCCGTGAAGGAAGAGGCGGCGAGTGATGCGGCCGGCAACGCGGCTTCCGAAGGCGAGTCGACCGGCCGGTATCTCTTCGTGACCGCCCGATTCAACGAGAGCCTGCTCGAGAAGCCGGTGCTCGACCCGGTGCCCGACGCTCCTGCCGAGAGCGAAGGCACGAAGGACAAACAGCAAGACAAACAGCAAGAGAAGGACAAAACCAAGGACGACGCGGCGAAGCCATCGGATGAGGGCCAGGCCGAGGGCGCCGCCGACGAACTCAAGAAGGCCGAGGAGGCTGAGGCGAAGGCCCAGGCGGCGCTCGCGGAGCGGCGGCGGGTCGAGGGCGAGAATCGCCGGAAGCAGGAGCAGTATGACGGGCAGGTGAAGACCGCGCAGAAGCGGGTTCGGGATCTCAACAACCGGTTCGCCGACTGGTATTACGTCGTCTCCGACAAGGAATACGACAAGATTCATCTGGGCCGTGCTGCGATCGTCCAGAAGAAGGCTGCCGACGCCAAGGATGGAGCCGACGCCCCGAAATAGGCCGGAGGGTTTCGGGGCCATCAGCCCCGGTTCTCCCTCTCGGCACGGTGCCGCAGCGATTCCCGTCTTCCCGCAGGTGGTCCTCGGCTTCCCGAGGCGGAGGAACGGCCGTACGATAGCGAGTCCACGCACGATCCCCGGCGGCCTCTGATGTCCGAGATCCTCACCTCGCCGCGCCGATCCCGTTTCGGTCGCGCCGTAGGTTTCCGGCTGGCCGGGATCGGGTCGGCGGTGCCGCCGCATGTGGTCACCAACGCGGATCTCGCCCGGCTCGGCTGTGACCCCGAGTGGATCGTGGCCCGATCGGGCATCCATGAGCGCCGGCATGCCGCGGCCGATATGGCGACGAGCGATCTGGCGGCGGCTGCCGGTCGGGCTGCGATCGTCCATTCGGGACTGGCGGCAGGCGACGTGGATCTGGTCGTGCTCGGCACGTTCACGCCCGATATGTGCATTCCGTCCACCGCCTGCATCGTGCAGGAGAAGATCGGCCTCGACGCGCCGGCCATGGATGTAACGGCTGCCTGCGCCGGCTTCGCCTATGCCCTGGTCACGGCCGCCAACTTCGTCACGGCGGGCACGAGCCGCCTGCCACTCGTGATCGGCTGCGACACCAACTCCCGGGTCGTCGATCCGGAAGACATCAAGACCTGGCCGCTGTTTGGTGACGGTGCCGGGGCTGTGTTGCTCGAGCCCTGCGAGCCCGACGCATCGGGCGCCGAGCACGGTCTGCTCGCCTTCGCGCTCGGTGCCGATGGCCGCGGGGCGACGCTCCTCGCCTGCCCGATGAGCGGATCGCGACAGCCGCCGACCGTGGAGGGGATCGGCCGCCGCGAGCAGTTCATGCACATGGACGGCCGGGCGGTCTTCAAGTGGGCGATCCGTCTGGCGGAGGACAACATCCGGGCTGTCGTCGAGCGGTCCGGAGTGTCCTTGGAGCACATCGACCTGTTCGTGCTTCATCAGGCCAACGCCCGGATCATCGAGGGCGTGCGCGACTCGCTCGGACTGACTGCCGAGAAGGTCTTCATGAATCTCGACCGCTACGGCAACACGTCGAGCGGCTCGATCCCGCTGGCCATGGATGATGCATGGCGATCGGGGCGGATCGGCCCGGGCAGTACGATCGTGATCTGCGGCTTCGGAGGAGGCCTCGCCTGGGGGACAGCCGTGTGGAGGCTGTGACGCACGGAGAGTCCCGACCCGCCAGAGCCCCGATCCAGCACGAACTGACGGAACCCTGACGCAGGAACAACGAGATGAGCGATGGTGCGGTGAAGCCGCTGCCGGCCAGGAAAGACGTGGCTGTCAGGGATACGTGGGATCTGGCGAGCCTGTTTCGCTCCGATGCGGAATGGGAAGCGGCGCTGGCGGCGTGGGAGGCACGGATTCCGGAGTTTGCTGCCTTCGTCGGCACGCTCGGATCGTCGGCGGAACGGCTGGCCGAGTGTCTCGCGCACGACCTCGCCTACGACCGCGAAGGAGATCGGCTCGCGACCTATGCCCACCTGCGGGCGAGCGAGGATCAGGGGGCGGCCGAGCCGCAGCGGATGGTGGGGCGGTTTCAGCACGTGTCGACGCGGGCGGGCGAGGCGGCGAGTTTTCTGCGGCCTGAGATCATGGCGATTTCCCCCGCCACGCTGGCCGGCTGGCTGGATCTGCCGGCGATCGCCCCCTATCGGCTCCTGCTCGAACGGATCGTTCGCACCCGGGCCCACACCCTCTCGGAGCCCGAGGAAAAGCTGCTGGCGATGCAGGGCACGTTTGCGGGCACGGCCGCAAAGGTGTTTCGGCAGCTGACCGATGCCGATCTGAAGTTTGGGAGCGTCGCAAACGGCAAGGGTGAGCGGATCGAACTCTCGAACGCGACTTTCACGACCTTCCTGCACGACACGTCGCGGGATGTGCGAAAGACGGCCTTTCACCAGTTCTACGACCAGTACGAGGCACACTCCAACGCCCTGGCGGCCACGCTCTCCGGTTCGAACGAGCGCGATGTCTACGCGGCGCGGGTGCGGAACTATCCGTCGGCCGTCGAATCGGCCCTGTTCGCCGACCATGTGCCGCTGGCCGTCTACGACCAGCTGGTGCAGGCGGTCCGCGATCATCTGCCGGCGGTGCATCGTTACTACGACCTGCGGAAGCGGATCCTCGGCCTCGACGAGATCCACCACTACGACTGCTATGTGCCCCTCGTGCCGGAGCTCGAGAAGCGGCATACCTGGGAGCAGGCCGTCGATGTGGTGATCGAGTCGCTGGCGCCGCTGGGCAGCGACTATGGCAGCCGACTGGAGCGGGGGCTCCGCGGCCGGTGGTGCGACCGCTATCCCAATGCCGGTAAGCGATCGGGTGCGTTCAGCTCCGGCACGTACGACTCGGATCCCTACATCCTCATGAACTTCCAGGAAGACGTGATCGAGCATGTCTTCACGCTCACGCATGAGGCGGGCCACTCGATGCACACGCGGTATTCTGCCGAGGCCCAGCCCTATCAATACTCGGGCTACACGATCTTCGTGGCCGAGGTGGCCAGCACGTTCAATGAGCAGCTCCTGACCCGGCTCCTGCTGCAGCGGGCCTCGTCGCCCAAGGAACGGGCCGCGATCATTTCCCGCGAGATCGACTCGATCCGGGCCACGATCGTGCGGCAGACGATGTTTGCCGAGTTCGAGCGGAAAAGCCATGCCTCGGCGGAAGCGGGCGAGCCGCTGACGCTCGAGCGGCTGCGGGGCATCCATCGGGAGTTGCTCGACGCCTATTTCGGCCCAAGGTTCGCGATCGACACGCAGCTCGAGCTCGAATGCCTCCGTATTCCGCACTTCTACAACGCGTTCTACGTGTACAAGTATGCGACGGGCCTGGCGGCCGCGATCACGCTGGCAAAAAAGGTGGCCGAGGGTGAGCCCGGGGCGCTGGCCGCCTACCTCGCCTTTCTCCAGGGTGGCTCGTCGAAGTGGCCGCTCGATCTTCTCCGCGACGCGGGCGTGGATCTGGAAAAGCCCGAGCCCGTCGCCACGGCCCTCACCCGGTTCGGCGAGCTCGTCGATGAACTCGGCACGCTCCTCTGAGTGAGCGTGCCGGAGTCCCGCGGCCTTACGGCCGGTCGGCTTGGACGCACGCGTTCACCCGCCGCTACGGGCGAGTTCGATGAGCGGCCGCACCATGGATCCCGTCGCCCCTCCATCCGTCCATGGCCGGCTCTTCTCGGCGAAGGCCGGGCCGGCGATGTCGACGTGGGTCCAGGGGATGCCACCCACGAACCGCTCCAGGAATTTCGCCGCCGTGATCGCGCCCCCCCAGCGTCCGTCGCCAACGTTCTTGATGTCGGCCACCTCGCTTTTGATCTGCTCGTCGTAGTCGGCATACATGGGCAGTTGCCAGACGTGCTCACCCATCTCGCGGGCAGCTGCGGCGACGGCGTCGCAGCAGGGCTGGTTGTTGGTGAACAGGCCCGCGACATCCTGGCCGAGGGCCACGACACATGCTCCGGTGAGCGTGGCGAGATCGACGATCTGTTGCGGATGCTCTTCCTTGATCACATCGAGCACGTCGGCCAGCACGATCCGGCCCTCGGCGTCGGTGTTGTGCACCTCGATCGTCGTTCCGCTTCGGGCGGTGATCACGTCGCCGAGCTTGTAGGCCGCTGGGCCGGTCATGTTCTCGACGAGGCCGATCGCGGCCACGACGTCGATGGGG
>JBPCTA010000106.1:0-3626 GCA_051006595.1 Pirellulales bacterium | reverse complement strand
TGTTGTGCCCGACCGTGTCGGAGTTCTTGACCACGAGTTCCTGACCGATCTGCACGAAGGTCACATGCGGCTCGAAACGGCAGTCGTGATTATCGAGCACGATCTTCTGACCCGTGGCGGCCTTGGCGGCATCGGGATTCACCTTCACGCCCTTGTCTCGCACGAAGACCACGACATTGGCGATGCCCTTGTCGGCGCCGACGACGAGTTCCTCCGCGAGAAGTTTGTGCTTGCCGCAAACCTCGACATCCTTGTCGGCCTTGAGTTCGGCGGCCGTCGGCGCATCTCCGCCGTAGACGAACTTACCCTTGATCGACGCCCACTCGTCGGCATGAATCGGCGCAGAGATCACAGAAGCGACAGCCGCGACGGCAGCACCCACGAAAAAGAGCGAGGGACGTTTCATCGAGGAAACTCCAAAGGTGAAAGGACGCCGATCATCGCGGGCAAATCCCGCTCCAGAAATCAGTTTAGTGCGGCCGCGCCATCAGGGGAGACAGCAGACGAAAGCGGCGGGCGGGCCGCTGGCGGTGCTGCGGCCGCTCTCGGGGGATTTGGGTTCGCGGGGGGCTGTTCCGTTTGGGCCGGTGGCGCCTGCCTCAGAAAGGCCTCGAGCGACAGGTTCTTCTTTGCAAAGGCGTCAAAATGCATGAGCAGGTCGGTAATGGCATCCACCTGCTGCTCGCTCGAGCCGCGATAGAGATCCTGGCTTACCGGATTGTCGTAGGGAATGTTGACCGGCATGCCCGTGTAGGGCAGGAAGCGCTTGGGATTGGCGATCCAGCCGTGGACATAGTCGGGCCGGAGCCGCTCGTGCACCCGCTGCAACTGCGGGGCGAGGGCCTTGACGCTTCCCGCCGGCACATAGTCGCCGACGAGGTGGCACTTCACGCAGTAGTTGTTGTTGGTGACGATCTTGAGCGCACCCTCCAAGTGTCCCGGATGCGACTTCTCGGCATCCGCCAGCGATGATTCGTCGAGTCGCGGGTCATAGACGTAGGGATAGTCGGCGCCATCGACCGCGGCAAAGTAGTTGACGAGCGCCGCCGCCTTGTCGGATGTGAAGTTGAACTTGGGCATCCGCATCACGGCGGGAGGACGGATCGTGTGAGGATTGAGCAGGAACTTGTGCAGCCAGGCCGACTGCACCTTTCGCCCCTCACCCATGAGCGGCGGCGGGAGCCAGCCCCAGGCATCGTCAGGCTTGACGTTCGGGTTCACCTGCTTCTCGTCGGCGATGACCACAGGGAACAAAAGCCTCGCGAGATCCCCGCCCCTGCCGGGATAGTGCCGGCCAGCCACGACGGCGTCCTCGGGCACGACCAGGTTTTGGGCTCCGACTTGACGAGCTTCACCATCAACGAGGGCATCGTGCCAGAGGGTGAACGGGCGATGGACCACCGATTCCGTATCACCCTCCTCGATCGGAACGCCGTCCTCGTCCACGAGCTGCGGCTTGCCGGTGAGTGGATCGAGCACGGGCATGCCCACGAGCGTCGTCTTTCGGCGACCCTGGCGGTCTGTCGTCAGCGATGCCGCAACCTGCTCGGGCGTGAAATGGGGCGAGAGGAAGGGATAGTCGGCAATCGCCGGCGCATCGCCGAGCGTGCCCGGCTTGTAGCGGATGTCCCAGCGATCCATGTGCAGTGAGTGGCAGCCGCTGCAGTTGTACTGCTCGGCCACGACGAGTCCGTCAAGCCTTGCCTTCTCCTTGGCCGCGGGCTGGTAGACGTATTGCGGCGCCGGTGGCTCAGCCACGAGCCCGAGCACGAACGTCATGACCGCCTCCCGCTGCTTCTGGTCGAACGGGAACTGCGGCATGCGATATCGCTCGTTGTAGGTCTTGTTCTCGACCTTCTTGTAGTCATAGCTCCGCGGCGCCCGCAGCTTCTGCCAGAGAAAACCCTCCCGCTCGTGGCCCAACAGTTTCTGGACGAAGTAGCCGGTGTCGGGATCGAGGGATTCAAGATCCAGGTGCTCGTGTGCCTCGGCTTCCGCGTACGCCAAATCCGGCGCGAGTTCCTCGTCGTGATGGACGGCTGAAGCATCGGTCGAGCCGTGCTTGCCATGGCTTCCATTCAGGTCGTGCGGATCATGCCCGTGATGACCAGAGAGTTGGTGCATCACGTGATGAGAGACCTGCTCGAAAGCGATCCGCGAAGGATCCTTGCGGCCCCAGTCGGCCAGTGCCGCACCAGCTGGCTTGCCGTCCTCGAAGCCGGGAATGTCGTGGCACGAGTAGCAGGCCAGTTTGTTGATCGTCTTCTTGCCGACATAGGCCAGCAGCGTCTGATCGCGGCTCGAGCCTTCGAGCCCCACCAGCATTCGTTCGTCGCCCTTGATGGCCGCGCCGTCGGGCCCCAGCCCGGTCTTCAGCACCTGCTCGGCACGATTCGTGGTGAACCGCTCCTTGAGGTACATCATTGCGAGTTCGTCGAGCGCCGCCCGTTCGTCGGCATTGAGCGTGGCCGCTGGAATATCGGTCGGCTTCCAGCCCTCGGTCGACTGCATCAAATACTCGGTGGCGTCTGCTGCGGGATCACTGACACTGCCATCGGCCAGCGTGACCGGCTCGAGCAACACATTCGGCATGATCGTCTTCGGATGGTATCGCGCAGGATTCCGCAACCAGCTGTAGAGCCATTCTTTCCCACGGGGGTTCGAGACCGCCTTGGCACCGATCCGCGAGAGGTTCGGCCCGTGAGTGCTCGTCGCTTCTGGAAAATCGGCGTGTTGATGACAGGCGAGACAGCCCCGCAGTTGGACAACCTTCCGGCCACGGCCGGCATCGGCAGTCGCCGTGATGCCTTCGTAGGGCTTCACATAATCAAATGGGCTGCTCGAGGCCGTGAGATAGTGAACCATCGAGCGAATCTCGAGTGGCTCGTACCGCTGCGATTCTTCCAGACCCTTGCCCTCGAGGTGCTCCCAGAGGCCGAAAAACCTGGGCATCTTGGTCGATGGCCGGAAGTCCTGTGGGTTGCGCAGCCATGAATACAGCCAGTCGAACCCGACTTTACTGGCGACATATCGCAGCGACGGCCCGACCTTCGGAAACGTGCCGGCCGTCTCCGGATCCTTGAGCAGCGACGCCAGCTGGTGGGACCGCGGCGAGAGTTTCGCATCGGCGCCTGCCGCCGCATCGCGATCAATCGCATCCCGCAGGCGATTTCGAGCCTCCCGGCCATCCGGACTCGACCGAACGTCCTCAACCCAGCGGATGGTCGTGTCGCCCAGGGCCGCCAGCCCGGGATCGTCGGAGAGGGCCTCGGCGACCTCGTGGAAGTTGGGCTCCAGACGCATGTCGGGGCCGATTCGCTTGTCTGGACCAGCCCAGCCGTTGATCTCATGGCAGCCGTAGCAACCGTACTGTCGGATCAGGTGGTAGCCCTCGACGAGCTGCGGCGCCGGCGGCTCGGGGAACTTCTCACTCGGCTCGAGATCGACGACCTGGTGGTGGCACTTCAGACAGCTCGATTCCTCGAACCGCTGCGGCAGCATCGGATAGATCCAGTGATGGTTGTTGAACCATCCATGCTCGTCATGCCATTCATGCGCCTGCTTGGGCGAGTTCGGCGAGTGCGACGACCACTTGAAACTCGTGGAACTGCCCTGCCCCTGATGAC
>JBPCTA010000105.1:0-4304 GCA_051006595.1 Pirellulales bacterium | reverse complement strand
GACGGCCAAGGCCCCAGCCACCACCACCCCAACCACCACCACCCCAACCACCGCCACCCCAACCACCGCCACCCCAGCGCGGGCCACACCAGCCCACCTGCTGCATGCTGTAGCCGGCCGAGTAGCCGACGTTGCCGTAGCCAAACGTGGGATAACAACCCCAGGCCGCAGCCTCACGCGCCGACAGCCCGCACGCAAAGGCGACGCACACCGCGATCACGCACGCAACTCGACGCGTCATGGCAACCCTCCAGTGGTTCCCCCGATTCTATGGCAGCCCGCAACTCACCGGCGAGGTTCCGGCCGGGGAAATTTTCCGGGAGCAGCAGGCAGGGACGTTGCGGAGGCCATTCCGGGCGGGCCGCTCCGGCATGAAAATGCAGGCCGGCGGGGCCGGTGGTACTCTCCGGCCGTGACAGCACCTCGCCGCCAGCACCGTCCTGCCGCCACGCTCCCCGCCTCGGGAGCGACCCTCGGTGTCCACCTCGGACTGCCGCGACCCATGGCCAACACGCTGGCCGGCCTCCGCACGCCGGAGCGGATCCAGGACTTCGTCAATCGTCTCGGCTGGAATCAGGAGGCTGACGGCCCGACGGCCCGGTCGGTCGCGGAGTCGCTCCGGCACGGGGAAGCCCAGTGTGTCGAGGCCGCCTTCATCGCGGCGTGCGCGCTCTGGCTCGCCGGAGAGTCGCCACTCGTGATGGACATGGGAGCCGCGCGGGGCGACGTCGACCACGTCGTCGTGCTCTTTCGTCGCCGCGGCCATTGGGGCGCGATCTCGAAGAGCAACAGTCCGTTTCTCCGCTACCGCGACCCGATCCACCGCTCGCTCCGCGAACTCGCGATCTCGTTCTTTCCACAATACGTGAAGAGGCGGCGCAAGACGCTCCGCACGTATTCCGTGTCGATCGACCTGCGACGATTCGATCCCGCGCTCTGGGTGACTCACACCGGCTTCTGCCACGCGGTCATCGATTCCTTCACGGCGGCGCGGCACTTTCCGATCCTGCCGTCCGGACCGCCGACTCCGCTCCGGCCCATCGACCCGATCGAGGCCCGCAGCAACCTGCTGCGCGACCACACTTCCCGCGGCCGCTGAATCCTTGACCCGTGACTCCCGTGCCGGCTGAAGGCACAATCGAGACATGTCATCCCTCGCACCTCAGTCCACCACCGCGGATCTCCGATCTGCCGAGCCATGGCTTCCGGGCAGGGTGATCGTCAACGCCTCGACCTACAACGAGTGCGAGAACATCGGCGGGCTCATCGACCGCGTGCTGGCGTCCCGTCCCGACCTGCACATGCTCGTCGTTGACGACGACTCGAAGGACGGCACCGGCCAGATCGCACTGGAGCAGGCGGCGCGGGAGCCACGGCTTCATGTCCTTGTCCGCCGCGGCCGCCGGGGGTTGGGCAGTGCCATTCTGGAGGGCCTGCGGGTCGCCCGCGAACACGGCTTCGAGATCGCCGTCTACATGGACGCCGACATGAGCCACGATCCCGACGACATCCCGCGGCTGCTCGCCGCGATGGATCCGCCCGGCGGAACGCCAGCCGACCTCGCCATCGGCTCGCGGCGGGTGCCGGGTGGCCGTACCCTTGGCTGGCCGCTCTCCCGGGAGGTCATGAGCAGGCTCGTCTGCTGGTTCACGCGCTGGGTGCTCTGGGTGCCGGTGCACGACGCCTCGGGTGGCTTCCGCGCGATTCGGCTCGCGCTGCTCGACCGCATCGAGCCGCCGGAATCGAAGGGCTACGCCTTCCAGGAGGATCTCCTCTGGCGATTGCACCGGGTCGGTGCCCGGATTGTGGAGGTGCCGATCACGTTCACCGACCGCACGCAGGGCTCGAGCAAGGCCGACTTCGCCGAGACCCGCCGCAGCATCGGCGATCTCCTGAAACTGGCCCGCCGCACGTGGCTGGGCTTTTAAGGACTCGCGGCCTTCGTTCGTGCCCGAATCCGCTTCACGCCCTCCGCCTCTTCCGGCTCCATGGCGAGCGCAGCCACGCGGGCATCGGGATCAGCCAGCCGAGCGTCGATCTCGACCGCCTTGGCCACCATCGCCTCGGCCTCCGCCGCTCGTCCCGCAGCCTCGAGGGCCAGCGCCAGCGCGACCCAGGCATCGCCCCTTTGGCCTTCGGTCAAGGCGATCGCCCGTTGAGCCAGTTCGATCGATTCCTCGTTCCGCCCCGCTTCGCGAAGGGCGCCTGCGTATCCGCTGGCTGCGGTGAACGACACCGGATTTTTTCCGTAGGTGTCCTCCCAGAGGGCCAACTGGTTTGCCCACACGGCCTGGCGGCTGACACACGCGGTCACCAAGCCCAGGAGCCCCGCCAGCGCCCCGATCATCACGGCCTGCCGACGGCGGGCATTCGCGGCAAGCCACGTGGAATCGAGCAGGCAGCCGACGAGGCACGCCACTCCGGCCAAGGGCATGTAGAGATAGCGATCGGCCGCAGAGCGGTAGATCGGCACCAGATTCGAGACCGGCACGAGTGGCAGGAGGAGCAAGGCCAGTCCAAACACGACCCGCCGGTCCCAGCGGGCGGCGATGGCGGCTCCCACCACGATGGCCCCGAGCAACGCCAGCGCCACCCAGAGCGGCAGGTGACGCACGGAATGCAGCCCGTAGTCGGCCGAAAGATTGACGGGCAAGAGGATCATCTGCGCGTAGAGGGCGAGAATCCGGGGTTCGATCATCATCGCCTTCAGGAACGAGCCCCCCGGATAGTCCGGTCGAGCCTCGAAAATCCGTGATGGCGATGGTTCGAGCAGGAATCTCGCGGCGAGAAACGCGACCACGCACGCGAGCCCGCCGCCGATCGCCACCGTCCAGAATCGGCCCCGCCGTCCGCCGCGAATGAGCCACCCGTACGCCGCGAGCACGAACGGTGCCGCGATGCCCGACTCCTTGCTGGCAACGGCCAGAAGGCACATCGCCCCGCAGCCTGCGGCCCGCCAGACCTCGTTTCGGGCGACCACTGCCGGCCGCGAGGCGAGCACGACCGCGCCGAGCGTAAACGCGGCCGCGAGCAGGTCTTCGCGAAACGTCGGCTCGCACACCGCCTCGACCACGAGCGGGTGCACGGCAAACACCCCTGCCGCCAAGAAGGCCGCGAGCCCCCGCTGTGTCTGGCGATCCGCATCAGGCGGGACGTCCGCGATCGATTCCTGGCCCAACACGTTGCGAATCACGATCCACACCAGCACCACGTTCACCGCATGCAGCAGGATGCTCGTGAGGTGGTAGCCAAATGGCTCCTTCCCCCACACGGCCGCGTCGAGCATCAGTGAGGCCAGATGCACCGGGCGGTTGAAGTCGAGCACGTCCATCGCCAGTACGCGGAACGAGAGCACGCTCGGCCAGTTCCACGGATCGTGCAGGAACGAATCGGCGAGGATCTGTAGCCGCGCGTCGTAGACGAAGTCGGCCGACAGTGTCGGCGAAAACACAGCGAGCGTGAGCCCCGCCAGGATCGCGGCCTGCCGGGCCAGCGTCCCTCGATTCTGATCGTCGTCGTGGTCGTCGGACCGCATATTTTCGCTCTGCCACAAGCCCGAAAGACGATGACGCCGAGGGGCGGATCACTTCCCCGCGCTCGGATCCTTCAAGGCCAGGGCCGTCAGGACACGATCAGCCCCCGTGGAAATGCCAGCCAGCAGCCATTTTCTGCGATCAGTTTCTGGGCAGCCTCACCGGAACGATAGCCGAAAAACAGGATTCGCACGTCGTCTACTCCAGCGGCGGATCGCACCCGATCAGCAGTCGCGAGAAACTCCCGCACCTCCGTTTCGGTGATGTTTGTCTTCACTTCGCAGAGCACGGCCACCGGCCGGCCGGCGAGCGTACCCCGGCAGACAATATCGATCTCCGATTCGTTTCCGACCGGCCCGATCGTTTCCGGCGCGGCGGAATCCGTGACGAGTTTGAACCGCTGCTCGAGGATCCGCGGAATTCTCTCCATGGCATACGCCTCGAGACCTTGGCCGACAGACTCGGCGATGCCGCCCACCTGTTTCCGCAGATCGTTCTGCCCCCACACGAGTGTTTTCGTCACCTGCACGAGGTCTTTGATCTCGTCGCGGATCTCCTCATGAGAGGCGGTCAGACGTTCAAACCGGGATTCTGACCGCTCTTGGGAAGCGGTGAGCCTCTCGAGTCGCACGTCCGTCCGTTCCTGGGAAGCAGTGAGCTGCTCCATCCGCGATTCCATCCGCTTCTGAACGTCCACGAGATCCTGAATCCCGCAACGTAGAGCGTTAATCTCGCGCTTCGTCACGAGCGGCTCATACGACTCGTAATTGC
>JBPCTA010000104.1:0-3509 GCA_051006595.1 Pirellulales bacterium | reverse complement strand
GTCCCGAGCCGCTCAGCAGGGCGGCCCGCGGCCTTCCGGCCGGTCGGCTTGTACGAAAACGGTTCGAACTCAGCGAGGGGCTGCCCGTGCCCCGCGAGCCGGCGTATGACGACGAGCGAAGCCAGGATGGCGGAGCGATGGCGGCATCCGAGTGAGCGAAGCCCAGGATGGGCGCAGCGAACGTCCGGCGACGGGGCATGGGTAGTCCCGAGCCGTGCGGCAGGGCTGCCCGCGGCCTCACGGCCGGTCGGCTTTCACGGACTCGAGACTCAGGGCAACGGGCCAAGCGTCGGCGACTGCGGCAGTTTCATGGGGACCTGCGGAGCAACTCCCGCGGCGGGCGTCGGGGCGGGGCCGTCGGGCCTTTCCGGCATCGGCTTCTCCCCGGTGGCGACCGCGAGGCTCTCGCGGGCATCCTTCAAGTTGGGGTTGATGGCCAGCGCCCGGCGGAAGGCCGCGATGGCCTGTTCCGTCTTCTCCTGCTTGAACAGGGTGACGCCGTAGTTGTTGAGCAACGCTGCGATGGACGGGTCGATCGGCAGGTTCGGATTGCCCAGCTTCTCCATCGCCTCGGTGTGCTGCTTCTCCATGCCCTGGATCAACTCGAGGTCTTTCGCCTCCGCCTCCTCGAACCGGCCGCCGGCTGCCAGCGAGTTGGCCAGATTGACCTGGATCGCCGGCACGTGCGGCGTCACCCGACAGGCCTCCTTGAACTGCTCGATCGCCTCGTTCATTCGACCCTTGGCCGAGAGCGCCGTGCCGAGATTGTTGTGCGTTTCACCGAGATCGGGCCGGAGGGCCGTGGACCGTGTGAAGTGATGCAGGGCCCCGCGGTTCTCGATCCGGGTCGGGGGATTGATGTCATCGACATGGCCACGGGCAAACTTCTTAGCGCCAAGCCGGTTGTGAGCCTGCCAGGCATTCTCGTTGTGCCGGAGGGTGTGGCTCCAGAGGGCGTCCTCATTGACCCAGGCACCGGCGTAGCGAAATGACATCGCCGTCAGCACCGCCAGCAGGAGCGCCGTGCCCGACATGAGCAGCGGCCGCTCAGCCGCCGAAAGCCGCTCGTAGAGCGTGGCCACCCCGGCGGCGATCAGGGCGATCACGCCGATCATGGGCAGGTAGATGAAGTGGTCGGCCGCCCAGGTGATTCGCATGTAGGAGATGGTGATGAATCCGAGCACCGGAGCGACCATCAGCAGGAAGAAGCCGACGCCAAAGATGACGTGCCGCCCCCAGGTGTCGCGGTTCTTCCAAAACCACCATCCGGCCGCGGCGATCACCGGCCAGGCGAGGAACTGCCAGGGCTGCGGCGGATCAACCTCCCACTTCGGATAGATCGGCAGGAGGGTGACCGGCCAGAGGATCGTCTTCAGATAGAAGAGGATCAGCATCCCGGCGGTCGCGATCCGCGAGTCCATTCCGCCGACGATGATCGTCTCCTGCCCGATCGCGCGGCCATGCTGATAGTAGATCGTGACGATGCCGAGCACGACCGAAATCAGGAAGAAGGGCGCCGTTCGCACGATGTCGCGGACGGTGACTTCACCCCGTTTCCACCAGACATAGAGCAGGAGCACGACGGGCATCGCCACGACCGACGTCTTCGCGAGCATCGATAGCAGGAAGAAGACGATCGAGAGCAGATAGTGTCGGGAGGCGGTCGGCGACGACTCGCCGGCATCGTCAAACTTCACGAAGCTGATGGCTGACAGCAGAAACAGCGGCAGCGAGACCGTGTTCTTCAACTCCGACACCCACGTCACCGATTCGACACAGACGGGGTGCACGGCAAACAGCACGGCCGCCAGCCAGGC
The DNA here is from genome assembly GCA_051006595.1 of Pirellulales bacterium. Classification (GTDB taxonomy): domain Bacteria; phylum Planctomycetota; class Planctomycetia; order Pirellulales; family UBA1268; genus QWPN01. The sequence continues at coordinate 1,692 of JBPCTA010000104.1, read as the reverse complement.
ACCCGGCAGTTTCATGACCGCGAACAGCCGCCACAGCAGGAGCGAGCCGACGATATGGAGCACGACGGTCGTGAGGTGGTAGCCCGTCGGCCACATCTTGAAGAACGGCCACTGCAGCCAGAGCGCTGTGTAGCTGAGCGGGAAATAGTCGGCGCCGTCGGGATTGAACCAGAGCTTCCAGAGCGATGAGAGCGTCGTCGACTGGACGGTGGCGTTGGCCGTCAGCAGCTGATCGTCGTCCCAGAGCCAGTCGGCTGGAAAGAACGGGTGGTAGACGGGGGAATAGATCCAGAGCGCCGCCAGCACGATGATCGCGAACCGCATCAGGAAATCCTGCCAGGAGGCCGTCGGATCAAGGGATTCAACGCTGGCAGCGGATAACTGCTGGGGGCGAGTGGAGGCGGTCTTGGAGGGCGGCGTTCGGCGATTCATGGCCATCGAATGGGCATCCCTGGGTTCCGAGAGCCGACCCTTCCGGGACGGCACTTATCTCCGGCAGACTACGCTCCACAAGCGGCTGAAACAATCGCCGTCAGCCACCGCGGGGACCAGACCGCGAACGGCTGGAGATTCCTTGACGCCCGAGGTTCGCCTTGGTACAAATGCAACCATGTTGCAACTAGGATCTCATCCTTCGCGAACGATGCCGACGGCCCACCGGCCGATGCCGGTGGCTCCGTCGCGGCAAACGACCGCCTTTACGCTGGTCGAACTCTTGGTCGTGATCGCGATCATCGCGACACTCATCGGGCTCCTGCTGCCGGCCGTGCAATCGGCCCGCGAGGCGGCACGCCGCACCGCCTGCGCGAGCAACGTGCGGCAGGTCGGACTCGCGCTCCTGCACGCCCACGACCACCTTGGCAGGTTTCCCTCCGGATGGTCCGCGATGCCAGAGTCGGCCGGGTCAGCGGAGACAGCCACCGAGCTTCCCGGCTGGGGCTGGTCGGCGCATCTTCTGCCCCAAGTCGAGGAACAAACGCTCCACGACTCCATCGACTTCCGAAGCCCGGTCTATGACCCGGGCAACGTGGCAGTCCATGCGGCGGCTCGCACTCGCCGGATATCGACGTTTCTCTGCCCATCCGATGTTGCGGGTCCCACCGAGACCAGCGGCGTCTTTGGCATCGGCCGCGATGACGGCCTCGAGGAACATGGCGACGAAGAAGACGGATCAGGGCATGCCGCTCACCCTGTCGATGGCGACGACCTTGGTGTTGTCTGCGACGTTGCCAAGACGAACTACGTCGGATCCTTTGGCTGGGAACGTGAGATCGACGACGCACCCGACAGCGGCGACGGCGTGTTCTTTCGCAACAGCAAAATCTCGATGAGGCACATCACTGATGGACTCAGCCGGACGATCGTCGTCGGTGAGCGGGGGTCGCGAATGGGTTGCAGCGCCTGGCCTGGCGTGATTGCCGGGGCCGAGGCATCGCGAGCTCGACTCGTCGGCACCGGAGATCACCCACCGAACAAGGGGGGTCACTTCGCCGACTATTCGAGTGCCCATCCTACGGGTGCGACCTTTGTCTTCGGCGACGCCTCGGTGCACTTCATTGCCGACGAGATCGATGAGGGGGTCTTTCACGCCCTCTGCACCCGGGCCGGCTGCGAAGCGACGGAGTCGTTTCGCTGTATCGGCTTTTGTGCAAAGGCAACGAGGTGGGCCGCAGTCACCGCCCATTCCCGGCC
>JBPCTA010000103.1:0-7480 GCA_051006595.1 Pirellulales bacterium | reverse complement strand
GGCTTGCCCCGTGACAGCCGACCGGCCGTAAGGCCGCGGCTGTCAGTCGTCTCTCGAGGATCCGTCTTCCGATTTCTTGCCGCGGACGTAGAGGCGGATCGGCACCTCCTCGAACGGCAGGTCCCTGCGGAAGACGTTGAGGAGGTAGCGACGGTACGGATCCGAGAGGCTGTCCGGATCGCTCGTCGAGATCACGATCGTCGGCGGCCCCACCTCGACCTGCGTGGCGTAGTAGAGACGGACGGGACGGCCTCGGGAGTCGGCGGGGGGATTGTTGGCCTCGACGGCCTGCCGGAGCACCGTGTTGAGCCGGGCCGTCGGGGCCCGCTCGCGGCTCTGCTTGTAGAGCCGCTGGGCGGTGTCGATCACCGCCTTCACGTTGCGGCCCTTGGTCGCCGTCACGAAGGCCACGGGCGCCCACGGCATGGTGCGGAAGGTATCGCGGAGATATTCCTCCCACTCCCGCTTCTCCACGTCGGCCGCGTAGAGATCCCACTTGTTGACGACGAACACGACGGGCTTCGCCTCTTCGGTGATCGTCTCCGCGAGCTGCGTGTCAACCTTGCCGATTGGCTCCGTGGCGTCGAAGACGAGCAGCACGACGTCGGCGCGGCGGATGCTCCGCTGGGCACGGTGGGAGGAATAGAAGTCGATGTCGCTCTTGCGGCTCTTGGCACGCCGCAAGCCCGGGGTGTCGATGGCCAGGAAGGACCGGCCGTCGACCTCGAACCGCACGTCGATGCTGTCGCGGGTGGTGCCGGCGATCGGGCTGGTGATCACCCGCTCCTCGTGGGCCAGCGAGTTGACGAAGGTGCTCTTGCCGACGTTGCGGCGGCCCACCATCGCGAGCTTCATGTCGGGAAGATCCGCCGACTCCGGCTCGTCGGCTGTGACGTCCGGCAGCCGGGCAACGATGGCATCGACCAGCAGGTCGCGGTTGCGGCGTTCGCGGGCACTGACGACGAGCGGCGGACCGAAGCCGAGCGAGGCGAAGTCGGCGGCCTGGCCGTCGAGCCCCGAGGAGTCGGCCTTGTTGGCCACCAGCAGGATCGGGCAGCCGGTCTTGCGGATGCGGCGGGCGACCTCGATGTCGCCGGGCAACGGCCCGGTGCGAATGTCCACGATGAACAGCACGACCGCGGCATCGGCGAGCCCCGATTCGATCTGCCGGTCGATCTGGGCGGTGAGGCCGTCGGGGTCGTCGAATCCCATGCCGCCGGTATCCACCAGATCGATCACCCGGCCGTCGAGATCCACCCGCTGCACGAGCCGGTCGCGGGTGACGCCCGCCGTGGGATCCTCGATCGCGATCCGCTTCTCGACGAGCCAGTTGAAGAGGCTCGATTTGCCGACATTGGGACGGCCGACGACGACAACCTGGGGAGTCATGCGATCTTACGCTCCGGCGTCGGGAAGGTTCGGCATGTCTCCCAGCCGCCGACGCGGCGTGGAGTGAACGAGATAGCGGTGGGTGATCGCATCTGAGCAGTCGCGGATGAGCGTGTCGAGCCGGCCGAGAAGGGCCGCGAGTTCCCGCCGCCCCCCCCCGTCGTCCACGGCCGCCAGCCGCTCGACGTCGGCCAGCCGCAGTTGGCTCACCGCCTCCATCACGGCCCGACCCTCGCCGGAGAGCACCGGGGAGGAATCGTCGTCGGGCAGCGCGGCCACGTGGTCGGCCAGGGCGGCGAACTGAAAGCCGATGCTCCGTGGATTCGTCTCGTCGATGACGAGCAGATCGATGAGCGGAGCAGCCTCCAGCACGCCGGGATAGCGATTGCGATAGGTCATCGAACTGTCGGCGATCTCGAGCAGCATTTCCTCGAGCCGCAGCGGATCGGTGCGGCCGGCCTCGGTGAAGGGCTGCGCGCGGGGGGCGGCCAGCGTGGCGCCGAGGAGATGGATGGCGGCCATGGCCCGTTCCAGGCGGCGGCCCATGTCGAGGAATCGCCAGCCGGGGCCGCGGGTCATGCTCTCCATGCCCAGGCCCGCGAAGGCCGAGAGATCGAAGATCAGCGTGTCGAGGTGGGGCAGCACGTCGGCCACGCGGCCCGGTGACACGGTGAACGAGGGCCGGCCGGCAAACGAGTCGCGACGCACCCGCGAGAGCACCTTCCACGAATCGATCGAGATGCGGTCGCGGACCACCGATGCCGTTCGCCAGAGGCGGTCGATATTCTCCCGCACGCTCCCCGCGCGGCTGCCGTCGTGAACGAGCGCCTGAATCTCGGCATGAACCTCCCAGAGGATGCCCGGCCGCGAGGCGTCGAGCCGCTCGTCGAGCGAGTGGGTCGGAGCCAACTGGGCATTGAGGAGCAGTGCGGCCTCGAACGTGCTCTCCTGATTGGATTCCGACGCGAGCCTGCCTGCCACCGTGCGGAGGAGACGGGCCACGCCTTCGGCCCGCTCGACATGCCGGCCCAGCCAGTGGAGATGGTCGGCCACGCGGCTCGGCAGGTCGTAGCCACTGCGGCGCAAGGGGATCGGCTGGCCCGGCCGCCGCAGCAGCGAGAGCGGCGCGACCGGCCCCGCGGCCAGCACCCAGACATCCTTGGAGCCCTGGCTGGAGAGGAGCAGCTCCTCGCCGGCCGAGCGGCCCGTGGACATCCGCGCCAGCGCCCCGCGCATGGTCTGGTATCCCTCGGGCACGGCCACGGCGAAGCAGCGCATGAGCACCGATGCGGGGGCGATCGCGGATTCATTCCAGCAGGGCGCCACCGAGCGTTCCACCCGCTCGCGGCCCACCCAGTCGGCAGGCCGGCTGCGAATCTCCTCGACGAGCTGCTGCCGCGCGGCCGCATCCATCAGCGCGGGCACAAACCGCTTCATGCCGCGGCGGGCCGCCAACGGTTCCACCACGCAGTCGTCGAGCGCATGCAGCATCCGGTCGAGGTTCGCCGGGATCCCGCACCACCAAGACCGCGGCGACGAGAGCGAAAGCTCCTCGCCCAGGAGCCTGCGCGACACGGCGGGGAGAAACTCGGCGAACCCCGGCGATTCGACCAGACTGCTGCCGAGGGCGTTGGCGACGGTCACGCGACCTCGGCGCACCGCCTGCACGAGTCCCGGCGTGCCCTCGAGGGCCGTGCCGTCGAGTTCGAGCGGATCGCAGCGGCGGTCGGGCACGCGCCGCAGGAGCACGTCCATGGGCACGAGGCCGCCCAGGGTCTTGAGGCCGAGCCGGTCGTCGCGGACGGCGAGATCGCCCCCTTCCACCAGTGGATAGCCGAGGTAGCGGGCGAGGTAGGCATCTTCAAAATACGTGGCGCTCGCCGGGCCGGGGCTCTGGAGGCCGATGCGGGGATCATCCCGGCCGGGAGCCAGGCTCCGCAGCAGCGACCGCAGCCCCATGAAGAACGACGCCAGCCGTTCCACGTTGCATTCCTGAAACGCGGCGGGAAACAGCCGCGAGACGACCAGCCGATTTTCGAGTGCATACCCCAGCCCGCGGGGCACGTCGGTGCGGTCGCCGAGCGCCATCCACTGGCCGTCACGGTTGCGGGCCACCACGGCGGCGTAGAGGTGCAGCCAGCGGCCGCCCGGCATCGCCATCCCGTGGCAGCACCGCAGAAACCCGGGCTGACCGAGAACGAGTTCGGCAGGCACGATGCCCTCGCGGAGCACGTGCTGCGGCCCGTAGAGGTCGGCGAGCAAGGCGTCGAGCACGCGGGCCCGCTGGTTGATGCCCACTTCCAACCGGCTCCAGTCCGTGTCGGCGATCACGAGCGGGATCGGGTCGAGCACCCAGGGCCGCTGCTCGCCCGACTACTCGTCCTGCATGGTGTAGGACACACCGTTGTCGCGAATCAGGCGGCGGGCCTGCTCCCACCGATCGGCGAGTTCGGCCGACTGCCAGGAGCCGAGCTGCTCGATCAGCCGCCGCCAGTGGGGCCGCGGCTGGCCATCGGCGCCGCAGAGTTCGTCGTAGCAGTTGTCCGGGGCGGAATAGCCCGGGAAGGGATTGCGGCCCGGGTCGCCCGGAATCCCGGCCGGCGGCGTCGAGGGAGTTTGGAGTAGAGGGTTCATGAGGCGGGCGACGTCGGGGGCATGGAGAGACGCAAGTCTACCCCGCGGCCCCACGGCCGGTCGGCTTGGACCGGAACCCGCGGCCTTACGGCCGGTCGGCTTTCACGGGCGCATGCGATCCGGGTCACAGCTCGCCGAGGGCGGCGAGCACCTGCTCGGCATGCACGTCGGTCTTGACGGCCTTGAAGACCTTGGCGATGCGGCCTGTTGCATCGATCAGAAAGGTGCTGCGGGCGATGCCCATCGACTTCTTTCCATACATGTTCTTCTCCCGCCACGCGCCGTACTTTTCCGCGACCTTGTGGTCGGGATCGCAGAGCAGCGTGAACGGCAGTTTGAACTTCGCCCGAAAGGCGGCGTGGCTCTCGGCATCGTCCGGGCTGACGCCGAGCACGACCGCTTTGAACTTCGCCAGGCTCGCCTTCGCGTCGCGGAAGCCGCAGGCTTCCGTGGTGCAGCCGGGGGTGTCGTCCTTGGGGTAGAAATAGAGAACGACCGGCGTGCCCAAGAGACTCGACAGCTTCAGTTTGGTGCCGTCGTGCGTGGTGAGCGTGAAATCCGGCGCCTTGGCACCCTCCTCGATCCAGTCGGCCATGGGAATGCTCCGCGAAAGGGGATGATGAAATCTGTGTGCGAGCGTTCTAGCATTCCGACCGGCGACGTCCAGCCTGCGACGATCCCCGCCGCCGTCTCCGTCGCCCTGCTAACGCCAGCGGGCCGCGGTGCGCTGGCGGTCGTGGGCGTATGGGGGCCGGAGGCCGTCGCGTCGGTCGATCGGCTGTTCACGCCCCGCGGAGGGATGCCGCTCGTCGAGCGAGAGGATGGCGCGATCTGCTTCGGCACCTGGCAGCCAACGGGCGAGGACGTGGTGGTTGTCAGGCAGGCTCCCGATCGCGCGGAGGTGCACTGCCATGGAGGTACGGCCGCGTCGGCCGCCGTGATCGCGAGCCTCGAAACGACAGGAGCAGCTCGGGAATCGTGGCGGCAGTGGCTCGCCCTCACCTCCCCGACCGAGAGCGTGGCGGAGGCCCGCGCGGCGCTGCCGCGAGCCGGCGGGCCGAAGGCGGCGCGGATCCTGGCGCGGCAGGCGGCCGGCGCCATCGATCGAGAGCAGGCTCGCATCCAGGCGCTTGTGGCCGCCGGCGACCTGCAGGCAGCGGCACGCGGCGCACAGCGAATGCGGGCGGCAGCCCGCGTGGGCCTGCGGCTCACGACGCCGTGGCGGGTTGTGTTTTCCGGGCCGGTGAACGCCGGCAAGAGCAGCCTGCTGAACGCGCTGGCGGGGCATGGCCGCAGCATCGTCTCGCCCCTCCCGGGAACGACTCGCGACGCGGTCTCGACGCGGATCGTGCTCGACGGCTGGGAGGTCGAACTCGTGGACGTCGCGGGATTGCGGGGCCTCGATGACACGGTCTCGGCCGTGGAGCAGGCGGGGATTGCTCGGGGCCTGGCGGAGCGGCAGTCAGCCGATCTCGTGCTGCGAGTCGTGCCCGCCGATGCACCGCCGCAGGAACCAGGCCCGATCGCGGCGAACGAGCTGCTGGTGCTCTCGAAGGCCGACCTGGCACCGGACTCGACCCTGCCCTGCGCAGTCGCCACCTCGGCGGAGACGGGATTCGGCATCGAGGCGTTGGCGGCCGCAATCGTTCACGCGCTCGTCCCCGAGGAACGGCGCGATCCCGGCCTGCTCGGTGGCGCCGTGCCGGTTACGGAGCGGCAGGTGGCGGCAATCGAGGCGCTGGTGACGCGGCCGCGGTAACGGAGCGGCAGACGCATGCCCACGCCGGACGGCGCAACCCGCACCGCCGGCACGGTTTGCGGGCTGAAATCGCGGGAGCCCGCCGACCGGGGTGCGGAGGGCCGCGCATACTTGGGCGTCGCGTCCGCAGGTGGACCGCGGCCCTTCTCCCAGCGAACTCGCGACTGCCCGATGTCTACCATCCTCGCCCGTTGTGCCGCCCTTGGCATCGTCGCGGGCGGCTTTGCGATCACCGGCGACCTTGGCCGGCTTGCCGATCGTGGACTGAAGGTGCTCAATGCCAGCGACGTGCCGGCGGCCCGCGCGAACGAGTCGGGTACCGCGGAGGAGAGTGCTCCCGCTGCGGCGTCGGCGGCCGCCGTGGCGACGCTGCCGCCGGCTGTTCCGCCTGCTCCACTCACGCCCACGAGTCCCACCGCGACTCCGCCACAGGCGATCTCCAACGGTCCAGTGACCAAGCCCGCGACGGCGGCCTCCCCAGCGACCGCGGCCGCTCACGATCCGGCTCCTGTCGGCAGCACACTCGACTTTCATCCCGGGGATGGCGGCCTCGACCAGGCCGATATCGCCACCCTGAGTCCGGGGAATCGGCTCGTGATCTGGCTGACCGTCGCCCGCCGGGCGGGCACTCCCGCCTACCGCTGCCTCGTGTTTGACATGGTCGATCCCGCCGCGGCCGAGGCGCTCGTCTACGAGGCGGTGTCGTTCACGGCGGACGGTCGCCCCCAGGCCACGGCCACCGCTCCGCGCCGAGTAAAGATCGCCGGCGGGGCGGACGGCCGGACGGTCGCCAAGGGCGGGGCGCTGCGGGTGCAGCGACTGGGCATTGCGCAGGGACTCGAGGGCGATCACGGCGAGAACGTCGGACCGATCGTCTCGCTCGATGTGATTCGCTGAGCGATCCCAGTCCGGACAGCCGGTCGCGGCTCGGCACCGTCAGTAGGCGTAGGCGAAGCCGCTGTAGCCGCCCGATGGGCTGCCGATGCCGTCGAGCGACCAGTTGTAGCTCGTGTAGATCGCGAGCCGCTGGGTCGCATTCCACTGTGCTCCCAGGCCGCTGACCAGATCGGACGGAAAGTAGGGGATGCCCGCAGCGTTGTAGAAGCCCTGATAAAAGACGGCGAGGGCCGGCGTGAGCTGCTTCTGCACGGCCCACTGTGCTCCCAGATCGGGCAAGCTGAGATCGTCGGGCAGGCCCTGCACGCCGTTGCCATAACAGCCGACATTCCATTCGATCACCCAATCGCCCGGCAGGCGATGATCCACCAGCAGGGCCATGCCCGGCTCGGTGCCGATCTGAAACGGACGCGAGGCGATCCCCGAGAGCAGAAACGCCTCGACGCCGACGATCGGATAGTAGAGCCAGTCGGCCTCGCCCCAGAGGTGGATCTTGAGGTCGAAGACGAGCGGCGCAAAGCCGTCGATCGCGGGGTCGGTCGCCGTGGCGCCGACCACCGTGGGGCCCTGGCTGATGATCCGGAGCTCCACGTTGTCGGTGAGCCCCGTCCGCATCATGAACGGCCACGACCAGGTGCCTGGTGTGCCGTCATCGCCCGCCAGCGAAAAAGTGCCCGGCACCGTCTCGATGTAAGACCGGCCCTTCGGCAGCGTGAACGGACTGTTTGGATAGTTGGCGGTGTCGGGCCCCGGGCTGGAGATGTCGGCCGGGACGGGCGTGCCGGACTCGCCCTCGGGAAT
>JBPCTA010000102.1:0-7010 GCA_051006595.1 Pirellulales bacterium | reverse complement strand
CTCCTTGTGCCGCAACTTGTAGCCAAGGTTCGGCCCCTCGGCGCGGCCGCGGTTCCACTCCGCCTCGCAAGAGTCGAGATGGAAGTAGCCCTCGTGGGCGTTCTGATCGAACCGCACATCGTCGAACACGAAGAACTCGGCTTCGGGGCCGATGAAGCAGGTGTCGGCGATGCCGGTGCTCTTCAGGTAGTTGACGGCCTTCCGCGCGATGTTCCGCGGGTCGCGGGAGTAGTCTTCGCGGGTGATCGGATCCTGCACCATGCAGATCATCACGAGCGTCGGGATCGACGCGAAGGGATCGACGACCGCCGTCGAGGGCACCGGCACCAGGAGCATGTCGCTCTCGTTGATCGCCTGCCAGCCGCGGATGCTCGAGCCGTCGAAGCCGAGGCCATCCACGAACGTGTCTTCCTCGAGCTTGGCCACCGGGATCGTGAAGTGTTGCCAGGCGCCAAGAAAATCGGTGAACCTGAGATCGACCGCCTTCACTTCCTTCTCGCGGCACATCGCGAGCACTTCACGGGGCTTCATCACGCGTTCTCCGGGGATGCCCCATCATAGGCTCCCGATCGACGGCCTGCGGATCGATTCCGCTCTCGCCCGTGATCCGGATCACATCCGGATCACCCGCCGACGGTATCAGTAGTCGGCGCCGCCCGCGGCGGAGCTGGGCAGCGACAGCGGCTTCGGCTTGTGGCGGACCGCGCGGCGGGCGTTTTCATCGCGGAGGCGTTCGACCGCCGCCTCGAGGCTCATCGCGCCCAGGTCGCCGTCGAGCCGGTCGCGGAGGCTCACCGTGCCGGCAGCCTCGTCCCGCGGTCCGCAGACGACCATCACGGGGATCAGGTCGAGCTGTGCCGTGCGGACCTTGGCGCCGAGCTTCTCGGCGGCCAGATCGAGGCCGACCCGCAGCCCGGCTGCTTCGAGCCGGGCCTTGACCGTCTTCGCATACGCCTCGCTCTTCTCGCTCACCGGCAGGACGCGAACCTGCTCGGGCGCCAGCCAGAGCGGGAAGGCGCCCGCGAAGTGCTCGATCAACACGCCCACGAATCGCTCCATACTTCCCAGGGGGGCGCGGTGGATCATCACCGGCTGATGGGGCTGGTTGTCGGCGCCGGTGTATTCCAGATCAAACCGCTCGGCACTCGGCAGGTTGTAGTCGAGCTGCACCGTGCCGAGCTGCCACTCGCGGCCCAGCGAATCATTGACGACGAAGTCGATTTTCGGGCCGTAGAAGGCGGGCTCGCCCGGGTCCGGCTCTCAGCGCGGGAGATTCATGCGGCGGGCCACCCGCTCGATCGCCGCCTCCGCCTCGTTCCACCGCTCGGGCGGGCCGACATACTTGTCGCTCGTGGGATCGCGGAAGCCGAGCCGGACACGGAAGTTGTCGAAGGCCAGGCTCTCCAGGACTTTCAGCGTGAAGTCGATGCAGCCCTCCACCTCCTGCTCCACCTGCTCCGGCATGCAGAAGATGTGGGCGTCGTCCTGGGTGAAGCCGCGGACCCGCGTCATGCCGCCGAGCTCCCCCGACTGCTCGTAGCGGTAGACGGTGCCAAACTCCGCCAGCCGCAAGGGCAGATCCTTGTAGCTGTGCGGACGGGCCTTGTAGATCATCGTGTGGTGCGGGCAGTTCATCGGCTTGAGCAGATACTGCTCGTCGTCGCTCATCACGATCGGCTTGAACTGACTGTCTGCGTAATAGGGATAGTGCCCCGAGATCTTGTAGAGATCGACCTTGCCGATGTGCGGCGTGTAGACCGGCTGATAGCCGCGGGCGGCAAGTTCCTCGCGGACGAACGATTCGAGCGTGGCCCGCAACGTCGCCCCCTTGGGCATCCAGAGCACGAGCCCGGAACCGACCAGCGGGCTGGTGGTGAAAAGATCGAGCTGCTTGCCCAGCACCCGGTGATCCCGCTTGCGGGCTTCTTCCAGTGCCGCGAGGTGGGCGTCGAGGTCGGCCTGAGTAAACCAGGCGGTGCCGTAGAGCCGCTGCAGTTGCGCATTGTTGGCGTCGCCCTTCCAGTAGGCGCCGGCGATGCTCGTCAGCTTGAAGGCGCCGATGCAGCCGGGGCTCGGCACGTGCGGGCCGCGGCAGAGATCGACGAACTCACCCTGTCGATAGAAGGAGAGCGTGGGGTGGGCGGCCAGCCCGGTCTCGATGTGCTCGACCTTGAGCGGCTGCGTGAGGTCGCGGACGATCTCCACGGCCTTCGCCCGCGGCACCTCGATCCGCTCGAAGGCCTCGTCGGCGTCGATGATCCGCTTCATCTCGGCCTCGATCGCCGGGAGATCGTCGTCGGTGATCGGGCGGGCTGCCCGCATGTCGTAATAAAAACCTTCGCCCACCGTGGGTCCGAAGGCGAGTTCGACGCCCTCGAACAGACGCATCACGGCCCGCGCCATGATGTGGGCCGCGGAATGCCGCATCACGGGCAACGCCCGGGGGTCGCCGGCGTAGAGCGGTTCGAGGTCGACCGTGCCGTCGGAGGGCAGGGGTGCATCGAGGCCGACGGTGCTGCCGTCGAGCACGGCGGCGATCGGTCGACCGGCCGGTTTCTGTGTGGCAACCGGTGCCGGAATGGCCTCAGCCACCCGCGTGGCGGAGGGGCAGTCATGGACGGAGCCGTCAGGCAGGCGGACGTGGAGCATGGGTGTGCATCGGAACGAGGGGAGGAGCCGCTGTTTCGCGGGAAAACCGCAGCGTATCCGCGCCCGCGCGAGGGCGACAAGCGGAGATGGTCGTTTCCGGCCAGTCGGCTTCTTATCGCTTGACTCGCCCCGTTTTACGCGTGAGACTCTCTTCAGTGACGTTCGAGGGCGATTAGCTCAGTTGGTTAGAGCACTAGCTCGACAAGCTAGGGGTCATAGGTTCGAGTCCTATATCGCCCATTCATCTGATGCCGGCCATGCGGGACGTCGTGATCACCGGGATGGGCGTGGTCAGCCCGATTGGCATCGGGACCGAGGCATTCTGGGAAAGCCTCGCATCGGGCACGAGCGGCGTGAGCCCGATCGCGCTCTTCGATACCTCGGCCCTGCCGGTTCGGTTCGGCGGCGAGATCCGCGGCTTCGATCCCAAGCAGCATGTCCGGCCGCGGAAAAGCCTCAAGGTGATGAGCCGCGACATCCAGTTTGGATTCGCGGCAGCCGACCAGGCGTTGACAGACGCGGGCGTGGCGCAGGGAACGGTCGATCCGGAGCGGTTCGGGGTGCTCTACGGGGCTGATCTGATCTACGACGAGATCCACGACGTCGAGGGGGTGTTTCGCCGCTGCCGCCACGAGGGGCAGTTCGACTTCGACCGCTGGGCCGACGCGGCGATGGCCGAGATGTATCCGCTCTGGCTCCTCAAACAGTTGCCCAACATGATCGCCTCGCACGTGGCGATCTTTCACGACGCCCGCGGTCCCAACAACACCCTCGTCAGCGGTGAAGTGTCGTCGCTCTTGGCGCTGGGCGAGGCGGCCAGCGTGATCCGTCGGGGCTGGGCGGATGTGATGCTCGTGGGGGGCACGGGCTGTCGGCTGCATCCGGGGGCCATGCTGCTCCGGGGCGATGAACTGCTCTCGCACCGCTCCGCCGACCCCGCCGCGGCCTGCCGCCCCTTCGATCGCGACCGCGACGGTATGGTCAACGGCGAAGGCTCGGCTGCCTTCGTGCTCGAATCGGCCGATCACGCCCGGCGACGGTCGGCGCGGGTGCGGTCGCGGTTGGTGTCGGTGGCGGCCCGCACCGAACGCCGCCAGCGACCCGGGGAACCGCTCACCGGTGCCGCTGCGTCAGCGGCTCTCCGCGGGGCGTTGTCGACCGCCGGCCTCGGCCCGGCCGACATCGGCCATGTGAACGCCAATGGCCTCGCCACGATCGTCGAGGATCGCATCGAGGCGGAGGTGATCCGTGGGACGCTCGCCGACGCTCCTGTAACGGCGCCCAAGAGTTTTTTCGGCCACGTAGGGGCGGGCTCTGGGGCCCTCGAACTGGCGGCGAGCCTGGTCGGACTCGAGCGGGGGCTGGTGCCGCCGACCCTCAACTACCACGGTGCCGATCCCTCCTGCCCGGTCAACGTCATCCACGGCCAGCCGGCGGTCGCCAGTGGTGGGGCCGTGCTGAAACTGAGCATCGCCCGCACCGGTCAGGCGGTTGCCGCGGTGGTTCTGCCGCCGGAGTGACGAGCAGGCGGGCCCGTCGTCAGGCAGCGCGGCGCCGGCGAGCGATCCGGGCATAGCCCTTGTCGATGAACCAGCGCCACGATTCCTCGACCGTCGTCTCGAGCGATCGGATGGTATAGCCCAGTTCCTGCTGGGCACGACGGCAGTCGAAGTTGTGGTTGAGCATCGACATTCCGGTGGCGGCCGAGTTGACCGGACCCTCGTGGCCGAGGCAGCCGGCGATCAGGTCGCCGATCCGGCCGGCCATTCGCACGACGCCCGGAGGGGCCTCGCCTCGCGGCGGTCGGCGACCGGCGACCTGCGCGAACATCCGCCAGGCATCGACGTATTTCAGCGGATGACCGCCGAGGATGTAGCGCCGGCCCCGCCGGCCCGCGGTGACGGCCGCGATGATTCCGGCAGCCACGTCTCGCACATCCACGAAGTCGTTGGATCCCGGCGGGGCGAGCAGGCCGCGGCCGCCCCCCACCTCCAGAAGCATCCGGCCGCTCGAGGGCTTCCAATCCCAAGGCCCGAGCATGAAGACCGGATTGACGATCACGGCGTCGAGGCCGCGATCCACCTCTTCCAGCACGGCTTGCTCGGCAGCGCGTTTGGTCACGACATAGGGGCATTCGACCATGCCCCCCATCGGCGTCTCTTCGTTGGCCGGACTCCCATCCGTATTCAGACCCAGCGCATCGACGCTCGAGACATGGATCAGCCGTGCTCCCTCGCGGCGGGCCGCCTCGGCCACCAATCGTGTTCCCTCCACATTCACGCGGCGCATCTCTTCGAGCTTCCGCCAGCCGACATGCACGACCGCCGCGGAGTGGATCACCACGCGGGCGCCGGCGACGGCCCGCTGGACGGCCTCGCGGTCGGTCACGTCGCCCGACGACCGCTGCACCGCGAGCCCGGCCAGGGGTCGAGCGTCGGACTGGCTCCGGGCGAGGGCCCGAACCCGCAATCCGCGGTCGAGGAGCATGCGGATCACGTTGTTGCCGACGAGTCCCGTGCCGCCCGTCACCAGGCAGTCAACGCGGGATCCGGCCGGGGTCGCACGGCGGTGGTCAGTCATGGCAGCGTCTCGGTCATGGAGGATGGGGCGATCGGTGAGGGAAGGCCCTGTCGCCGTTCCCGCGGAGAAGACGGCGGGGTGAAGGGCTGTCCGTGAACCTTCCCGGCAGTCGCTCCGTAGAGTGTTTCGGCAACGACGCCGTCAGGGAGGAACCACGGATGAACCGAGAGGATCTCGTCACACTCTGCGAATGCTTCGCCAGCCGCCGGACCGGGGTGTTCATGGGCCGCCTGCAGCTGGACTCCATCGAACCGATGGCCGATCCAGTGCCCGAAATACTTCGCAGTTTCCGCCGGGCGGAGATTTCGGAGAGCGAAAAAAACGCCCTCATGGCGCTGGTGGCCGACCCGGATGACGACGGGTGACCGGCTGCGACAGGGATTCGTCGCCGGCACGGGTCTCGGACGTCGGAGATCAGGAGGCTGGGACACCACGGCGGAACCCTTGTTCAACCGGCGGAACGCTTTTGTTAAGCGGCGGAACGCTTTTGTTAAGCGGCGGAACCCTTCATCGACAGGCTCTTGACGGTCAGCACGCCCCCGATCGACATCAGCGCCAGACCCAGCCAGCGCGGCGGCTCGATCACCTTTCGCAGGGGCGTCGACTGCCAAACGGCCGCCTGAGGGCCGGCCCCCATCCGTGCTGCCACGAACGTGCTTGACCGCTCATTGAGCGTGAATGACTGCACAACGCGGAACTGAATGCCCGCGAAGAACAGCAGCAGTCCGGCCAGCAGCAGATGATGACGCTTGGGGAGCATGTCGACTCCAGATGCGGCACCCACGGCCGCGGCTCCCTTGTCATCGAATTCCGGTATCCCTCTTGTGCAACCCGGGTCGTGAACGACGGGTGAGGGCAAGTTTTCCGAATGTGCGGGCGAAGGCGGGGCCCGTGTTCGAGGCAGTGCCGACGCAGATTTGGGGATTTGGGCAAGCCATGGATGACGTTGCCGAAATTTACTGTGGAAACGGTCGTGCCGAAGACGATGAACCTGTCGATCGTGAGGGTTTCCCTCATGGACCCCAACCGTGATGAGGCCGACCGTGACCGCTCACCTGAACCGTTCGTTGCTGATGCTCGCCATCTGGGCCGCCTGCTCGTGCAGTGTCAGGCCCCTGGCAGTCGCCGCCGATGACCTGGACCCGGCATCCATGCCCCCGGTGCTCTCGGAATCCGGCGATGAACTATCGTCGGCCCCCATCCTCGAAGACCGCATCGTCCTCGATCCGGATTCGGAGTTCATCTCCGGGGCGACGGAGTCGATCATGGCTGGCGAGATGATCGAGGGCGAGTCGATGCCCATCGTCGAGTCGGTCGTCGAATCGATGGGCGAGCCCCCCCAGATTCTCGATGTCTCGTCACAGGGATTCGATGGCATGCTCATGGACGATTTTAACGTCGATGAGATGCCTTTCGAGGCGAGCAGCGGCCGCTGGTTCTGGAACGGCGGCTGGTATATCGGCGGCGAATCGCTGTGGATGGATCGGAGCCGCGAAGATCGTGTCTCGATCGCTCAGGAAGTCATCCCGACCATCGCTGGATCCCGACTGGTCTCCTACACCACCACGCCTCAGCCGTTCAACGTGTCGCCGGGCGCCCGGGTGACGATTGGCAAGTCGCTCGGCCGCGACTACCTTGATCGGGACCGAGCCATCGAGTTCATCTACTACGGCGGTCTGTCCTACAACGACAATGACGGCCGCAACTCCCGGTCCGCCGACGGGTTTCTCACGCCGCTCGACATCTTCGCTCCCGGCTTCAACGGGGCATCGACCTACAAC